>NZ_JBIRHU010000059.1:0-7208 GCF_044328675.1 Streptomyces sp. NPDC017890 | reverse complement strand
TCCGACACCAGAGCATCCACACCCGGCGCATCCCCACCCCGACGCGACACCAACAACAAATGCTCCGCACCACCACGAGCAGCCCACCGCGCCACATGCGCACCCAACGCACCCGTACCACCCGTCACCAACACCGTCCCCGACGGGACCCATGAACGCACAACGGGCTCGTCCACCGCCCGTGCCCGTACCAGGCGGCGTCCGAAGACGCCGGCCGCCCGGACGGCCACCTCGCCGTCGCCTCCGGCGAGAACGGCGGCCAGTCGCGCAGCGGTGGTCTTGTCCCACGTCTCGGGCAGGTCGATCAGACCGCCCCACCGCTCCGGGTGCTCCAGCGCCGCGGAGCGGCCGAAGCCCCACACCTGCGCCTGCACGACGCTGCCGAGCACCTCGTCGGCGACCGCCACCGCCCCCGAGGTGAGCGACCACATCGGTGCGTCGATCCCGGCGTCACCGAGGGCCTGGACGAGCGTCATGGTGCCGGCCACCCCGCGGGGCACCCCGACGTCGGCCTGCTCGTCGAGGCCGAGCAACGAGACCACACCGGCCACCGCGCCGTCCGCCGCGGCGGTGCGCAGCGCGTCGGTGACGCCGGGACGGTCGAGATCGTGCAGAACGACGGGTACGGCGTCCGCGCCGTGGTCCGTCAGCGCACCGACGACCTCGTCGGCGCTCTGGGCCTCGGACGTCACGACGAGCCAGGTGCCGGACAGCACCTCGGAGGGTGCCTCGGCGTCCAGTGGCTGCCAGGTGACGCGGTAGCGCCAGTCGTCGATGAGCGAGAGTTCGCGACGCTGCCTGCGCCAGCTCGACAGGGCCGGCAGTACGGCGCTCAGCGGCTGGTCCCCGTCCACCTGGAGCGTCCCGGCGAGCGAGGCCAGGTCCTCACGCTCAACCGCTTCCCAGAACGCCGCCTCGACGGGGTCGCGCACGACCTCGCCTTCCCCACCGAAGTCCCGGGATTCCAGCCAGAACCACTCGTGCTGGAAGGCGTACGTGGGCAGATCGACCACTTCCGCACCGGGGAGGAGGGCGTCCCAGTCGGGACGGACGCCGGCCACGTGCAGGCGGCCGAGTGCGGTGATCAGAGCCTCGGGTTCGGGGCGGTCCTTGCGCAGGGCCGCGATCGACTGCCGACGGCCGGTGAGGGTCTCCTGCGCCATGCCGGACAGGACACCGTCCGGACCCAGCTCCAGGAACACCGACACACCCTGGTCCTCCAGCCAGCGCACGCCCTCACCGAAGCGGACAGCGGCGCGGACGTGGCGTACCCAGTACTCCGCCGACGCCACGTCGGCCTCGGCCCGACCGGTCACGTTCGACACGACCGGGATCGACGGCGGGGTGTAGGTCAGCGACTCGGCGACCCGGCGGAAATCGTCCAGCATCGCGTCCATGTGCGGCGAGTGGAACGCATGACTCACCCGCAGCTTCTTCGTCTTCCACCCCAGCTCAGAGAACCGATCCCCCAGCTCGGCCACGGCATCGGCGTCGCCGGCGATCACCACCGAGGACGGACCGTTCACGGCTGCGAGAGACACCTCCGCCTCGCGGCCCTCCAGATACGGGGCCACGGTCGCCTCGTCCGTACCGACGGCCAGCATCGCGCCACCCGCCGGCAACGCCTGCATCAACCGGCCCCGCGCCGCCACCAGCGTCACAGCGTCGTCCAGGGAGAGCACTCCGGCGACATGCGCGGCGGCCAGCTCACCGATCGAGTGCCCGGTCACATAATCCGGCCGGATACCCCACGATTCCGTGAGCCGGTACAAGGCCACTTCCAGAGCGAACAGACCTGGCTGCGTGTAGCCGGTCTGGTCCAGCAGCTCGCCCTCCCCGGCGAACATCACTTCACGCAACGGCCGGTCCAGCACCCGGTCGAACCCCGCACACACCGCATCCAACGCCTCAGCGAACACCGGATACGCCCCGTACAGCTCCCGGCCCATCCCCGCCCGCTGCGACCCCTGCCCCGAGAACAACACCGCCAGCTGCCCACGGGATGCCCGGAAGGCTCCGCTGACCAGGCCCGACGCCGGTGTGCCATCGGCCAGCGCGGAGAGGCCACGCATCAGTTCGGTATGGCCGGCACCCACCACCACGGCCCGGTGCTCCATGGTCGCGCGTGTGGTGGCCAGCGAGTACGCCACGTCCACCGGCGAGACATCTTCGGCGAGGGAGGCCCTCAGCCGCTCCGCCTGCGCCTTGAGCGCCGCTTCCGACTTCGCCGACAGCACCCACGGCACCACGGCGTCACTGTCGAGCGGCGCGGTTCCGGGAGTGGTGGCGGATGCGGATGCGGACTCGGGTGCGGTCCCGGGTTCGGACTCGGGCTGCGGCTCCGGCTCTGTCTCCGGTGCCTCGGGCAGGGACGGCTGCTCGACGATGACGTGAGCGTTGGTTCCGCTGACGCCGAAGGACGAGACACCCGCCCTGCGCGGCCGGCCGGTGTCGGGCCACGGGCGCTGCTCGGTCAGCAGTTCGACGGACCCCGCCGACCAGTCGACGTGGGACGAGGGGGTGTCGACGTGGAGGGTCTTGGGCAGCACGCCATGGCGCATGGCCATGACCATTTTGATGATGCCGGCGACACCTGAAGCAGCCTGTGTGTGGCCGATGTTGGACTTGATGGAACCCAGCCACAACGGACGGCCGGCCGACCGGTCCTGGCCGTACGTGGCCAGCAGCGCCTCGGCCTCGATCGGGTCGCCCAGTGTGGTTCCCGTACCGTGCGCCTCCACCGCGTCCACGTCCGCCGCGGTGAGCCCGGCGGAGGAGAGGGCCTGCCGGATGACGCGTTCCTGGGAGGGGCCGTTGGGCGCGGTCAGGCCGTTGGAGGCGCCATCCTGGTTGACGGCCGAGCTGCGGATCACGCCGAGGACGCGGTGGCCGTTGCGCTGGGCGTCGGAGAGACGCTCCAGGAGCAGCAGGCCGACACCCTCGGCCCAGCCGGTGCCGTCGGCGGCGTCGGCGAAGGACTTGCAGCGGCCGTCGGGCGACAGGCCCCGCTGGCGGCTGAAGTCGACGAAGGTGCTGGGTGTGGACATCACGGTGACGCCGCCGGCCAGTGCCATCGTGCACTCGCCGTCGCGCAGTGCCTGGCTCGCCCAGTGCAGGGCCACGAGGGAGGACGAGCACGCCGTGTCGACCGTCACCGCCGGGCCTTCCAGGCCGAGGGCGTAGGCGATCCGGCCGGAGACGACACTGCCGGAGTTGCCCGTGCCGAGGTACCCCTCGACGCCCTCGGGTACGACGTCCACGCCGGCCGCGTAGTCGTGGTACATGACTCCGGCGAAGACTCCGGTGCGGCTGCCGCGGAGTTCCACCGGGTCGATGCCGGCGCGTTCGACCGCTTCCCAGGCCGCTTCCAGGAGGAGCCGCTGCTGCGGGTCCATGGCGACGGCCTCGCGCGGGCTGATCCCGAAGAACGCCGGGTCGAAGGCCCCGGCATCGTGCAGGAAGCCGCCCTCGCGGGTGTACGAGGTGCCCTCGTGGTCGGGGTCGGGGTGGTAGAGGGTCTCCGGTTCCCAACCACGGTTCTCCGGGAAGCGGGTGATGCCGTCACCGTTCTCCGCGACGAGCCGCCACAGGTCCTCCGGCGAGGAGATCCCGCCGGGGTAGCGGCAGCTCATCCCGACGATCGCGACGGGCTCCTGCTCCTTGCCCTCCAGCTCACGCAGGCGACGGCGGGTCGCGTGCAGGTCGGCGGACACCTGCTTGAGGAAGTAACGGAGTCGTTCTTCGTTCGCCATCTGAAGTCAGCTCTCCTAGTGGATGGAACCCGAGCCCTGCGTGCGTCAGGAGATCCCGAACTCTTTGTTGAGGAAGTCGAAGACTTCGTCGTCCGACGCGGCGTCCAGTTCCTCCGCGACCGTCTGTCCCTCGTGTGCCTGGGGCGCTTCCTGCGCCTGCTGTGCTGGGGGCGCCTGGTGTGCCTCCACCGGTCCGGTCCCGGCGTCGCCGCCCCACTTGGCCAGCAGGGCCTGCAGCCTCTCGGTGATCCGGGTGCGGGCCTGTCCGCCGAACGAGTCCTGTCCGAGGAGTCGTTCGAGGGCGTCCAGTTCCGCGGTTCCCGCACCGGTCGCCGCGTCGGTGACGAGTCGGCCGCGCAGGTGCCCGGCGACCGCCGCCGGTGTCGGATAGTTGAAGATCACCGTGGCGGCGAGGCGTACCCCGGTGACCGCGGTGAGCTGGTTGCGGAACTCGACCGCGGTGAGCGAGTCGAAGCCGATTTCCTGGAAGGTCCGGTCGGCCTCCACCTCGTCCGCCCCTTCGTGGCCGAGGACGCCTGCGACGTGGGCGCGTACCAGGGCGAGCAGTTCGGCTTCCTGCTCGGCTTCCGGGAGGGACACGAGCCGCCTCCGGAGGGCGTCGGCGCCGTTGTCCGACGGGGAGGCCGCCGCGGCACGCCGGCCTGTCGCCCCGGAGGTGCCGGCCGTTCCCGTGGCGCCCGTCGCCCCTGTCGCGGGGACCAGGCCGCGGAGCAGCGGCGGCAGTTCACCGCGCCCGTCGGCCCGTCCGGACGAGGCCCGCAGGGCGGTCACGTCGAGACGTACGGCGACCAGTGCCGCCCCGGACGCGGTCGCGGCGGCGTCGAACAGCGCGAGGCCCTGCTCAGCCGTGAGGGCGCCGAAGCCGCCGCGGCTCATCCTGGCGATGTCCGCCTCGGCGAGGTCGCCGGTCATGCCGCTGCGCTGGGCCCACATGCCCCACGCCACCGAGGTGGCGGGCAGGCCGCCGGCCCGGCGGTGCTGCGCGAGGGCGTCGAGGTAGGCGTTCGCCGCCGCGTAGTTGGCCTGACCGGCGCTGCCGAAGGTGGCCGCCGCCGAGGAGAACAGTACGAACATCGCGAGGTCGTGCCCCGCGGTCAGCTCGTGCAGGTGCTGGGCCGCGTCCGCCTTGGGCCGGAAGACCGTCTCCAGGCGCTCTCCGCTCTGTGCCGGGAGCACCCCGTCGTCGATCACTCCGGCGGTGTGGACGACACCGGTCAGTGGCCGGTCGAGTGAGCCGAGCAGCTCCGCCACGGCTTCGCGTTCGGCTACGTCGCAGGCCGCGAAGGTCACCTGGGCGCCCAGTCGCCGCAGCTCGGTCTCGAGTGCGTCGGCCCCTTCGGCGTTCCGGCCGCGGCGCGAGACCAGCAGGAGGTGGCCGGCCCCGTGCTCGGTCACCAGATGCCGGGCGACGAGCCCGCCGAGCGTACCGGTCGCCCCGGTGACGAGGACGGTGCCGTCCGGGTTCAGCCGGAGGCCGTCGCCCGCCTCGGTGCCGGCGGCCCGGGCGAGCCGGGGCACCAGGACGTCGCCCGAGCGCAGCGCGGCCTGCGGCTCCCCGGACACGGCGGTGGCGGCCAGGGAGAGGTACGACTGCGGGGTGCCGTCCACGTCGACGAGCACCAGGCGCTCCGGATTCTCCGACTGCGCCGAGCGGGCCAGGCCCCACACCGCGGCGCCGGCGAGGTCCGGCACACCGGTGTCGTCCGTGGCCACCGCACCGCGGGTGACGAGCACGAGGCGGGAATCCGCCAACTCGTCCCGGGACAGCCAGTCCTGCAAGGTCTCCAGGACGTGTCCGGTCACGGCGCGCGCCCGCTCCGCGGCGTCGGCCGTGTCCGCGCCGTCTCCCGACGGTATCCGGGCGAAGACCAGCTCGGGGACCGGATCGCCCTCCTCGATTCCGCGAACGAGGGCTTCGAGGCCGGGCAGTACGTCGCCGGTGGCACCCGTCGTGGCGAGGCCTTCGGCGAGACTCCTGGCTTCGGCGGGCACCCGCGCGTCCGGTCCGACGCCGATCACCGCGTACGTCGTCGTGGTGCCGGCACCATCGCTGCCGGCACGGGTGGAGGCGGGCGTCCATTCGACGGCGTACAGGTCGCGCCGGGCCGCCCGGGCGGCGGCGAGCTGCTCGTCCGCCACCGGCCGCAGGACCAGCGACTCCACCGATGCGACCGGGGCCCCGGCCTCGTCGACGGCGAGGACGGACACTCCGTCGTCGCCGCTGGGCGTGAGGCGCACGCGCAGGGCGGTGGCGCCCGAGGCGTGCAGCCGTACTCCGGTCCAGGCGAACGGCAGCCCTGCCCCCCGCGTCTCGGTCGTCTCGGCTTCGCTCTCGCCGCCGGTGTGGTCCTCGGCGGTTCCCAGGGCCAGGCTGAGGCCGAGGGGGTGCAGCGCCGCGTCGAACAGCGCCGGATGCAGCCCGAACGCCGCCGCATCGTCGAGGTGCTCGTCCGGCAGGGCCACCTCCGCGTACACGGCGTCCTCGGCCCGCCACACGGAGCGCAGCCCCAGGAACGCGGATCCGTAGGCGAAGCCGACATCGGCGAGCCCCGAGTACAACTCCTCGACGGGCACCTGCACGGCGTCCGCGGGCGGCCATGCGGCGAGCACGGCTCCGTCCACCGAGCCACCGACCGCGAGCACACCGGCGGCGTGCTGGGTCCACGGCTCCTCGCGGGCGGCGTCCGCGGGACGCGAGTGGATCGTCAGCGACCGCCGCCCGGAACCGTCGTCGGCGCCCACCACGAGCTGCGTCTGCACCGCCTCGTCCTCCGGCAGGACCAGCGGTGCCTGAAGCGTCAACTCCTCCAGCTCGGCACAGCCCGCCTCGTCGGCGGCCCGGACTGCGAGCTCGACGAACGCGGTCGCCGGTACGAGCACGACTCCGGACAGCGCATGCCCGGCCAGCCACGGATGCGTCCGCAGGGACAGCCGCCCGGTGAGCAGGAACCCGTCGGCATCGGCCAACGGCACTGCCGCACCCAGCAGCGGATGCTCGACGGAGGACAGCCCGGCGGGTGCCACGTCTCCCGTGGGGGAGGCCTGCACCAGCCAGTAGTGCCGGCGCTGGAAGGGGTAGGTGGGCAGGTCGACGCGGCGGGCACCGGTGCCGGAGAAGTACGCCGCCCAGTCCGGGGTCACGCCCGCGACGTGCAGACGGCCCAGAGCCGTGAGCAGTGCTTCCGCTTCGGAGCGGTCCTTACGCAGAGCGGCGACGAGCCGCACGTCCCCGGTGAGGGACTCCTGCGCCATACCGGACAGGACACCGTCCGGACCCAGCTCCAGGAAGACACCGACGCCCTGCTCCTCCAGCCAGCGCACACCCTCCCCGAAGCGCACGGCCGCACGGACATGGCGTACCCAGTACTCCGCCGACGCCACGTCCGCCTCGGCCCGACCGGTCACGTTCGACACGACCGGGATCGACGGCGCGGC
>NZ_JBIRHU010000058.1:0-9248 GCF_044328675.1 Streptomyces sp. NPDC017890 | reverse complement strand
GGGATCAAGTGTTTCGGTCATCGTCGATCCTTCCCGCCAAGCTCAGCTCGGCGTGTTGAATCAAGGACCGGATCCACCGTTATTCAGACAGTCCCGCCGCAGCCCGGCGGCGTGACAGAGGTGACGGTGAGCGTCGCTGCAGTCGTGGTCGCCGTGCCGCGGGTCTATCTCTTTAACGGTGTTTCGGCGGATTTCCATCAGTAAGTTTCCGATCCCGGCCAACGATCGGCGAACGTGATCGCAAACGCGTTCAGAGCGGGCTTCCACCTCGTTATCCATCGTGCCTGGCCCTTGCCTGTCGGGTCGAGCGAACGTGTCACCAAATACAGACACTTCAGCGCAGCCGCCTCGGTAGGGAAATGGCCACGAGCTTTCACCGCCCTCCGATAGCGGGCATTGAGGGACTCAATCGCGTTGGTAGAGCAGAGCACTCGCCGTATCTCTGTGTCGTAATCGAGGAACGGAATGAACTCCTGCCAAGCGTTGGTCCACAATCGGATGATCGCCGGATACCTCTCACCCCAGTGCTCGGCGAGATCGTCCAGCCCCGCGTGAGCGGCAGCCTCGGTCGGTGCCGTGTAGATCGGTCTGAGATCGTGTTTGAGTGCGTCCCAGTGTTGACGTCCCGAGAGCCGAAAGGTGTTGCGGATCAAATGCACGACGCACGTTTGTACCGTCGTGGCCGGCCATACGTTCTCGACGACTTCCGGCAGGCCTTTCAATCCGTCGCAGACCAGGAAGAACACATCCCGAGTGCCGCGATTGCGAATGTCCGTCAGCACGGACATCCAGAATTTGGCGCCCTCACCGCCGGTGCCGGCCCACAATCCGAGCACGTCGCGCCGTCCGTCGAGACTGACGCCGATCGCCGCGTAGATCGGCCGGTTTGCGACCTGCCCGTCTCGAACTTTGACGACGATCGCATCGACGAAAACTGCCGCGTACACCTCGTCGAGCGGACGGGCAGACCAGTCCTGCATCTCCTCGAGGACCTTGTCGGTGATCCGCGAGATGGTCTCCTTCGAGACCGAGGCCCCGTAGATTTCAGCGAAATGCGAACTGATTTCACCAGTCGTTAATCCTTTGGCGTACAACGACAACACGATCTCATCGACCCCGTTCAATCGACGTTGGCGTTTCTTGACGATCTGCGGCTCGAACGTCCCTTCCCGATCACGAGGGACCTCGATCGGGACATGCCCACTGGCCTCGGTCAACACCGTTTTCGACCGAGTCCCGTTGCGAATATTCGTAGACTCCCGATCGGCCGGAGCTTGGTTCTTGTCGTGCCCGAGGTGCTCGGTCATCTCCTCGTTCAGTGCGGTTTCCAGAACGGTTTTGGTGAACTGCTTGAGCAAACCGTCCGGCCCGGTCAGCGACAGGCCCTGCTCCTTGGCCAGGCGCACCAACTCCGCGGCCGCCGCAGCTTCCGCGGAGGGCTCGGCCCTCTTCTTCGTCACATTCTCCAGTGTCGTCATCTCGGCACCTCCTCGCCGAGCATTCACTCAGCGTCTCGGGCCAAAACACCGATTACGAAACAGTCCCAGCGTCGGCGACGTCGTCACCGAGAGTGTCCGAGGGCGCCAGGGTGCGGTTGGCACCGAGGCGAGATGCCCGATCGAGTCGTTGGTCGGCGACCCTGTGCCCGCAAGCCTTGCTCACCGCTGCGTTGGACGTTGGGACCATCCGGGCGCAACAGCACGTACCGCTGCCGACCGTGCTCCATTCGTTTCGAATCGACCTACGCACGCTGTGGGATGCACTCATCGCCGAAGGCCGATACCTTGATCTCGCTGCGCGAACCGACTTCCTCGAACTGTTGTCGGTCATAGTGTGGGAGACGGTCGAAACGAGCACCGAGGAAATGGTGCGCGGCTACCAAGTTGCTCAAGGAGGACTCGAGGAGATTCGAGCCGAGGCATTCGACCAACTGCTCATAGACGGAGCAGCTAATCACGTCGCCGTTGACAACGCCGCCCAGATTCTCGGCCTGCCAGTCTCGGGTACATTCCTGTGTCCTGTCGGGGATTTTGGCGTTCCCCAACCCGAGCTAATCGGCGGCTGCGCCCATCGATTGAGTTCCAGCGGCATCGCTCACCATTTCGGTTGGTACGGACATGAGTTACGTGCGATCGTTCACCGTCCGAATACCAGAACCAACCTCATCGACTATCTTGTCGCACTGGAGGACCACGTCTGCACCGTGGTGGACGCCGAGGGACTCGCACACGTTCCTGGCGCAATTCGCCTTGCACGGACCACAGTCGAAGGCCGAGTCACTCCAGGGGTGCGCCATGTGCGCGAGACCTGGTTGCACACTATCGCAGCTGGAAACGCCGAAGTAGCCGATGCTGTGCACAAGGCAGTGTTCGGTCCACTACAAATGCTGAGCGAGTACGAGCGCACCGCTCTGTTGGAGACTGTCGGCGACCTGGTCGCGTACGGGGGAACTATCGCGAACATCGCCGAACGCACACACAGGCACCGAAACACGGTGCGCCGACGCCTTCGGGACTTCACCACCCTCACTGGGCTCGATGTCACAAGCACCAGCGACCTAGCTGTCACGGCCCTCGCGTTGACCGTCGAACAACGCCGTTCACACAGTGGATAGAGAAGGATCAGCTACGACTTTCGCGCACCGATGCCGGGTGCCTCAACTGGAATGTTATTGATGGCGCTCGGAATCGTGCCGGGCCCGGGCGACGGTCGAGAGGTCACAGCTGCGCCCGACTTGGCCACTCTCCGGTGGCACTACACCCGACCACGCGCTCTGCCGCACCAGATCATGGACTCACCCAGGTACTGGGCCAGTAACTCGCGGTCTTCCGCAGCCCGCAGATAGCGTCGGGCAACATCGCAATCCGATTGTTTGTGGGTGTGCGACCTTCAATGAGGCTGAGTTACCAGCGTCCGCCACTGCTGTTCGGCTCGGGCTTAACGGATTACCAGCATCGCCCCCGGCGATCCGAAAGCGTCCCGCTCGTCCCTCCCGATTGTGGAGCTGAAAATTCTTACCGTTCAGGTCAGTCGAAAGTCGTATGCCTAATGTTCTTGTTCTGGCGCGTTAGGAGTAGCGTTCCGCTTCGGTGACTATCCGATAATCTTCGTGCCGAACCTTCCGACCTATCGTGATGAGTAGGATATTTTCGATGACGACATTGCTAACACGTGCGGTCGCCTGGATTGGACTCTACTTGGCAGTGGCAGTAATGCCGCTAGTGTTCGCGGTGCTCGGTCACCCCGGTCCGGGTCGGGGTTTCCTGACCGAATTCTCTGTCGCACTTGGCTTTATCGGGCTGTCGATGATGGGGATGCAGTTCGCACTGGTGGCACGCTTCCAGGCAGCGGCTGAACCCTTCGGCGAAGATGCCCTAGTTCAATTTCATCGCGAGATCTCCTATGTCGCCTTGGCGTTCATCTTGGCGCACCCGATCCTCCTGCAGCTGGCGGGAATCGACATCGTCGGACTGCTCAACCTTGCGCACGCCCCCTGGCGTGCACGGTTCGCGGTCACCTCGACAGTGCTGCTGCTGGTGCTCATTGCCACCTCGATCTGGAGACGGCGGATGAATATTCGCTACGAGGTGTGGCAAGTGCTCCACGGGGCGATCTCGGTGATAGTTGTCGCCTTCGCCGTGGCGCACGTGTTCCTGGTCGGATATTACGTCGACCATGCCTGGAAGAAATGGTTGTGGGCGATCATGACCTGCGCGTTGATCTTGCTGTTGCTGTGGGTTCGGGTGATCCGGCCGCTCGAGCGCCTTCGTCGCCCCTGGAAGATCAAGTCCGTGGTCCACGAACGCGGTGACGCCGTGACGTTGACGATGATCCCAGTCGGGCACAAGGGTTTCCGGTTCGAGCCCGGGCAGTTCGGCTGGCTGACCGTCGATCGGTCACCGTTTTCGGTGACGTCACATCCGTTCTCGTTTTCGTCGAGTGCCGAGAACGCGTCAGTGCTGTCCATGACGATCAAGGCGCTCGGCGACTTCACCTCCACCGTCCGAACTATCGCCCCGGGCACCCGCGCATACATCGACGGGCCGCACGGCGTCTTCACGCCAGATCGCAATGAAGGACCGGGATTCGTTCTCATCGCAGGAGGTGTCGGTATTACTCCGATGATCAGCATTCTGCGCACCATGGCTGACCGCAGCGACAATCGACCGTATCTGCTGTACTACGCCAGCCGCTCACTCGACGACATCACATTCGACGAGGAACTAGAAAGCCTTAAACGTCGTTTGAACCTCACCATCGTCAATATCCTGATGACGCCACCCGAAGGGTGGACCGGTGAACAAGGCTACCTCGATCGCGAAATGATCGTCCGCCACCTGCCTGATCGCTATCAGCGACTGCAGTACTTCACCTGTGGGCCCGCCCCGATGCTCAATGCTGTCGAGGAGTCACTGACCGAGCTGGGAGTGCCGGCGCAAAATCTTCACACCGAACGATTCGTTTTCGTCTGATCGGAGTCCTGATGCGACACGTTTACACCACCCGCGCCGTCATCCTCATTGCGCTCCTACTGCTAGGAGCGTCGGCCTGGTTCGGTCTGGCGATGCACTGAATTAAGCTTGTTCAGCCGCAACGACTTTCTGGATCGAAGGGGTTGCGGCCGAACGAAGGGTTTGAGTTTAGGCAGCACCCCGATCTACTCTCGCCCGTCCTGAATTCACTACCGACCGTGACAATGAGAGGGTTCGAATCCTGTGACGCAACAGGCGTATGTCGTCGTCGCCGAACTCGACATGCAATTCGACGAGAACGTCAGCGGTGAACTTCTCCCGCCCATAATCGATCACCACGGTGCCGTCCAGCGCTCGGAACTCGGCTGGGTCGAAGTCGTATTCACCATTCCTGCCGTATCCGTCCGGCAGGCCACCACCGCTGCGCTGGAAATTCTCGACACGTACACCTTAGGTTTGCTGTCCCTGCGTGTGCTGACCGCCGCTGACTTCGACCGCATCGCCGATGCAATCGAGACGCCACGGCTCCTTTCCACCGTTCACGCTGCAAAAGTCCTCGGCATTTATCGTCCGCCAGGATGATCCCGTAGCGATCAAGGAAACGAAACGGTCATCGGCCTAGCTGTTGCGGGTATGGACGTTGCTGACGCGGGATTGAAGTGGACGGGCTGGTCCTTCGCGGCAGGATGGAAGTTGCGAAACTGACCATCAACAGCAAAGGGACCAGCCCTGTGACACACCGTAATGCCCCACTCACTGTGGAAGGAAGACGACGCCTGATCGAGCGGTGCCAGAGTCGTCCGATCGCCCACGTCGCCGCAGAAATGGGCATCTCCCGACAATGCGCTTCCAAGTGGGTCAATAGGTATCGCAAGTACGGTGACCTGGGAATTCAGGACCGATCCAGCGCACCGAAACACCACCCGAACGCCACGCCGGCGGAGATCATGGTCGAGATCGAGTCCATGCGCCGAACCCGGAAATGGTCGGCCTCGCGAATCACGTTCGAGCTGCGTACCGACGGCATCACCATTGCTCGCCGGTCTGTCACGAAAATCCTGCGGAACCTGGGATTGCACCGCCGCCGGTTCATCGACCCGAACGGCGAAACCAACCGAAAACCCCAGGTCATCGCCGCCAAGCGACCTGGTCAGATGGTCCACGTCGACGTCAAGAAAGTCGGGAAGATCCCGGACGGCGGCGGGTGGCGTGCCCACGGCCGCGGCTCCGACAAGGCCAAACGATCCCAACGCCGGAAAACGAAGAACAAGCAGGCCCGCATCGGCTACACCTACCTGCATTCCGCGATCGACGGCAACACCCGCCTGGCGTACACCGAAGCCCGCGACAACGAAACCGCAGCAACAGCCATCGATTTCATGAACAACGCCCGCGTCTTCTTCGCCGCCCACGGCATCACCCGTATCGAGCGCGTGATCACCGACAACGGATCATGCTACCGGGCAGCAGATTTCACCGTTTCATTACGCGAAGCGCGGCACTACCGGATCAAGCCGTACACCCCGAAACATAACGGGAAGGTCGAACGCTACAACCGTATCCTCGCCGAAGAACTGCTGTACTCCCGCGAGTACACCAGCGAAGCTGAGCGGCGCACTGCCGTCGAAATCTGGAATGTTCACTACAATTACCACCGACCGCATTCAACACGCGGAGGACGACCGCCCGCCGCTTACCGCCGGCATCGCGTAACTAACGTCCGTGCCTCGTACACCTAGGTGTCGAGGTTTCTTGGTGAAGCGAGTTAAGCGTATGACGAGCAAGGGCATGTGAGAAGTGGCGTATACGGCAGTATTGCTATTGTTCGCGCCATGCGTATCGGACTGATCGCGATCGACGGCTGCTTCGGTTCGGCTGTCGCGTCGGTCATCGACATCGTGCGGGTGGCCGACGGAGCCCGCGGCGATGTCGACCCGCGGATCGACCCGATCGAACTCGCCATCCTCGGACCGAAACGGAGAGTGACCACGACGGCATCGATGACCCTGTCGGTGGACCACCCGCTGTCGGAGTCCGCAGAGTTCGACGTGGTCGTCGTCCCTGCGCTTGGAACCCTCACGGCCGCCGCTACCAACGACGCCCTCCAGAGCCGAGATGCTCGTTCGGTCATCGCCTCGCTCGGGCGCCTCGACGACGCGACCACCCGGATCGCCGCGGCGTGCACCGGCGTGTTCGCTGTCGCCGAGACCGGACGGATGCATCATCGGCGGGCGACGACCAGCTGGTTCCTGGGGCCGGAGTTCCTGAAGCGCTATCCGACCGTCGCCCTCGATCTCGACACCATGGTCGTGGTCGACGGGAACCTCGTCACCGCCGGCGCCGCGTTCGCCCACATCGACCTCGCGCTCTCACTCGTGCGATCGATCAGCCCCGATCTGGCCCAACATGTCGCCAAGCTCCTCATCATCGACGAGCGTCCGTCGCAGGCGGCCTTCGTCGCCTACGAACATCTCCGGCACGAGGACCCGATCGTCGTCGAGTTCGAACGCTTCGTGCGCGCCCGCCTGGACGAACCGTTCAACGTCGCCTTCGTCGCGCAGTCGCTCGGCACCAGCCGGCGCACCCTCGAACGACGAGTCCGTGCGGCGCTCAACCTCACTCCGCTCGGCTTCGTCCAACGGCTTCGCATCGAACGAGCTCGGCACCTCTCAGCAACCACGGACCTCACCTCCGCCGAGATCGCGCTACGGGTCGGCTACGCGAACGCCGAGACTCTGCGCTCCCTCCTGCGTAGGGAGCGACGCCGTTCCTGACCTATCGCCATGCCTGTAGCCGGTGTCCTAGTGCTCGGTTGGAACCACCTCTCAGCACGTCGCGTCGACGCTCCTGCGTCGCCCCTGGACGACCCACTCGACACGCCCGCAGCACAGGCCATGTGACGTGTCCCGGCTTCCCGGACGGTCGGGGTTGGGTGGCTGTGATGTCGCTGCGTTCTCGTCGAGGGGGTCAGCAGACTCGATCAGGGTCGATTGGGATGAGACGCGAAGGCGGTCAGGTCAGGGCGGCCGAAGCCGGCCGGCGGGGTAGCGTCGGACACGTCGAGGTCTTTCGGATGGATGGCGTAGGAACCTCCGTCGTCGGGAGACCTCGACGTCTATCTGCGGACCGACGCGCCCGGCCGACTTACACCGTCATCTGGGAAGAGCCACTATGATCCCATGTTGTCCCTACTTTCCGAGACGGGTCCCTTAATTTTCGCTGTGAGGACCAAATGTTTAGTGATCAGTTGAATGCGTTGTTCGACCACTCGGCGCGGATCGGCTGCCCGATTACGCAAGTGCAGCTGGCGGACGCGCTCAATGCCCGAGGTCACCAAATTTCGCATCCGTATATTTCGCAGTTGCGGCGAGGGAAGCGTTCGAATCCGTCTCCGGAGATCGTGGCGATACTCGCCGACTTCTTTGGTGTCGACAAAGACTATTTCTATCTTCCCGCCGTTAATCCTGATTTTCCGACGGCGTCGGAAGTGATCGAACGTCTCGACCAAGTACCTTTACGGAGACTCCTCGCTCAAGCGGACGGACTTTCTGACAGGTCGATGGGTATTGTCATTGAGATGGCTGAGCGTCTGCGCCACGCAGAGGGCTGCCCTGTGGTTACTGGAAACGGATTCTGGATATTCTGGTCCCACCCGGATGTACCTCCAATCGAAAGCGCAGAGTGCGGCCCATGAAAGAATAAGGTTTCGATTTTTTAAGAATGTTGGTTTTTGTATGTTTCTTATTCTTTGATAAATTCGCGCAATTTGAGGCCGCTATTTGAGGGGATGGCATCAAAGGGTGATTGGCATGATCGAAGACGCCGTTACAGTGATTTGTACACTATGTCCCAGCTCCGGTCCATCAGATCGGTGATGTAGGGCAAGTTGCACTATGCGACCAGCGTCTACCTTCCGCGGTTCTGACGAGTTACGTGTACCGAGTAATCCGCCCAACCCATCGATGGTTGGTTTCCATAGATTTGCCCAAGTGCGCGGCAACCCGGTCACGTAAGATATATGCAACGCGACAGGCCCATCTTGAATGGGTTTCAGTCCGGAGATTGCGTCCGGGATTTCGTTTTTGAATTGTTCTTTTGTATACGACCTGCGAGTTATCAGTGTTGCCGTTTGGCCGATGTTGGATGATTGCGCAGGGATGGCTGAGTCAATTGAAATCGTGGATATTTTTGAATTCCTTTTTGTGCACCATACGCTTGCAAGCTGATTCCCGGAAATTTGCTTTACTCTTTCTGCGAGTAGGAATGCGTATTGATCCAGGTCGGGTTTCTGAAGCAGCGGCGTATTCAAAGGGATCCCTACATTTAGGGAAAGGGCTGTGGAGCTGGATAGTGCTGTGAGATCAGGTAACAGTAGCTTCTCGCTGTCATTCAGGAATCTATCGGTTCGAGACTGGATAGATGGATTGATCTTTTCGGGCTGTGGGAGCACTGTCGGTACTTGTAGGCGGTTCGTCTTTCCGGATGGACAAGCGAAGCTAGGTGCTGGGAGGTGCATAGTGAAAGGGTAGAGGGCCAGGCAACGGACTGTTTGGGAGGTTTGGATCCAGCAGCGTTCGAACGGTTACTGGACATGTGCGTAGGCACGAGCCCAGTTTGGTCGAAAACCGATCGGTATTCGACGCTTCTGTGAAGCATGTATATCCCCAGTTTGTAGATAGCAGTTGTAGGTGACGTTCTTTTCGCGGTGCTAAATGTCCCGGGATGAGAGCGCGAACGTGGATGTTCCGGCAGGAACTGGACGCTCTTAGACGCCAT
>NZ_JBIRHU010000057.1:0-9570 GCF_044328675.1 Streptomyces sp. NPDC017890 | reverse complement strand
TCCACCAGATGCCGCGCCAGCAGACCACCCAGCGTCCCCGTCGCACCCGTCAGCAACACCGTCCCACCCGCACCCAGCGCATCCACGCCCAGCCCACGCGGCACCGTCAGCACCACCTTGCCGACGTGCTTGGCCTGGCTCACGAACCGGAACGCCTCCCGCGCCCGCCGCACATCCCACGACCGCACCGGCAACGGCTCCACCACACCCCGCCCGAACAACTCCACCAGCTCACCCAGCAACCGCCGCGTGTGGTCCGGACCCGCCTCCGCCAGATCGAACGCCCGGTACCGCAGCCCCGGCACGGTCCTGGCGACCGCCTCCGAGTCCCGGATGTCCGTCTTGCCCATCTCCAGGAACCAGCCGCCGCGCGGCAGGAGCCGCAGCGAGGCGTCCACGAACTCGCCCGCCAGGGAGTTCAGGACCACGTCCACCCCCAGGCCGTCCGTGGCGGACAGGAACTTCCGCTCGAACTCCAGGGTCCGCGAGGAAGCGATGTGCTCGTCGTCCAGACCCAGCGAACGCAGCGTGTCCCACTTGCCCTCACTCGCCGTCGCGAAGACCTCAGCACCCAGATGACGGGCCAGCTGAACCGCAGCCATGCCGACACCACCGGCACCCGCGTGCACCAGCACCCGCTCACCCGCCCGCACACCCGCCAGGTCCCGCAACCCGAACAACGCCGTCAGGAACACGATCGGCGTCGCCGCAGCCTGCTCGAACGACCACCCCTCCGGGATACGCACGAGGTGACGGTGGTCGGTCACCGCCTCGGGGCCGTAGGCCTTGCCGACCATGCCCATGACGGGGTCGCCGACGGCGAACTCCGTCACTTCGGAGCCGACCTCCGCGACGACACCCGCGGCCTCGGCACCCATCTCCGCACCGCCGGGATACATGCCGAGGGCGATGAGGACGTCGCGGAAGTTGACGCCCGCCGCGCGCACGGCGATCCGCACGTCACCGGGCCCGAGCGGCTCGACGGCCTCCTGCTCGGCCAGCACCAGGCCGTCGAGCGTGCCGCCGCCCACCGTGTCGAGGACCCACGGCCCGTCCGGAGGGACCAGTCCGCCGCCGGTTCCGGGACGGGAGAGGCGGGGTGCGTACGCTTTGCCGCCGCGCAGCGCGATCTGCGGCTCACCGGTGGCCAGCGCGTCGGGCAGCACCCGCGCGGAGGACGCCTCCACGTCGAGGTCGACGAGCACGATACGGCCGGGGTTCTCCGACTGCGCCGAGCGCAGCAGACCCCACACGGCGGCGGCCGCGAGGTCGGTCACCTCGGCGTCGGCGGTCGCGGGGACCGCGCCCCGGGTCAGTACGATCAGGTGGGAGTCGGCGAGACGCTCGTCGGACAGCCACTCTTTGAGGACCGAGAGCACCCGCCAGGTGGCGGTGCGGGCGGCGTCGGCGGTTCCGGCGGTCCTGTCGCCGCCGGAGGAGGTGACGGACGAGGAGCCCGCGGCGGAGGAGCCCGCGGGCGAGGTGAAGGCGGCGGAGGCGGCGGACGTGTCCGGCTCCGGCACGGAGAGCAGGACGGCCTCGGTGCCGGGAGCCAGGTCGGCCACGTCCGTGTGCACGGAGAGGTCGATGCCCGCGGTGGCGAGGCCGCCGCGCACGCCGAGGGCGTCGGCGCCGAGCAACGCCCATGTCCCGGTTCCCGCACTGTCGGGCCCGGCCTCGGGGATCTGCAGCGGGGTCCAGTCGACGCGGTACAGCGACTCGTCGTACGACGCTCCGGCAGCGGCGTTCACCTGGTCGGCGGTGACCCGCCGGAACACCAGGGACTCGATGGAGGCGACGGGCGCGCCGGTGGCGTCGGCGACGGCGAGTTCGACGCCGTCCGTGCCCGTGGGCGCGAGGCGCACGCGCAGGGCCGACGCGCCGGTCGCGAAGAGCGAGACACCGCTCCAGGCGAACGGCAGCCCACCGCGGCCGAAGTCGGCCAGGCCCACGGCGTGCAGCGCCGAGTCGAGGAGTGCCGGGTGCAGAGCCAGCCGGCCGGCCTCCCGGTGCTGGTCCTCGTCCACGGCGACCTCGGCGAAGACCTCGTCACCGCGCCGCCACGCGGCACGCAGCCCCTGGAACACCGGGCCGTACCCGTACCCGAGCCCGGAGAGGCGGTCGTAGAGCCCTTCGGTGTCCAGCGGTTCGGCACCCGTGGGAGGCCACTGGGCCAGGTCGAAGGCGGCCCTGCGGCCGTCGGCGGCGAGCACACCGCCCGCGTTGCGTGTCCACGGCTGGTCGGCCGGGGCGTCTTCGGGCCGGGAGTGCACGGTGACCGTGCGGCACCCGGATCCGTCCGCCGGGCCGACGGCGAGCTGGATCTGCACACCGCCCGTCTCGGGCAGGACGAGGGGCGCCTCGATGGTCAGTTCCTCGACCCGGTCGCAGCCGACCTCGTCGCCCGCACGCACCGCGAGCTCGACGAAAGCGGTGCCGGGCACCAGCGCGGCTCCGGAGATCCGGTGGTCCCCGAGCCACGCATGGGTCTGCAGGGAGAGCCGTCCCGTCATGAGGACACCGTCTCCGTCGGCCAGGGTCACGGCCGCGCCCAGCAGAGGGTGGTCGGTGCTGCCCTGCCCGACAGCGGTGACGTCTCCGCCGGCCGGGCCGCCGTGGTCCAGCCAGTAGCGGCGGCGCTCGAAGGGGTAGGTGGGCAGGTCGACGCGGCGGGCACCCGTACCGGAGAAGTACGCCGCCCAGTCCGGGGTCACGCCCCCGACGTGCAGACGGCCCAGGGCCGTGAGCAGTGCTTCCGCTTCGGAGCGGTCCTTGCGCAGAGCGGCGACGAGCTGCACGTCCCCGGTGAGGGACTCCTGCGCCATACCGGACAGGACACCGTCCGGCCCCAGCTCCAGGAAGACACCGACGCCCTGGTCCTCCAGCCAGCGCACGCCCTCACCGAAACGGACAGCCGCGCGGACATGGCGTACCCAGTACTCCGCCGACGCCACGTCCGCCTCGGCCCGACCGGTCACGTTCGACACGACCGGGATGGAGGGCGCGGTGTAGGTCAGCGACTCGGCGACCCGGCGGAAGTCGTCCAGCATCGCGTCCATGTGCGGCGAGTGGAACGCATGACTCACCCGCAGCTTCTTCGTCTTCCACCCCAGCCCGGAGAACTGGGCACCCAGCTCGGCCACGGCATCGGCGTCACCGGCGATCACCACCGAGGACGGACCGTTGACGGCTGCGAGAGACACCTCCGTCTCGCGGCCCTCCAGATACGGGGCCACGGTCGCCTCGTCCGTACCGACGGCCAGCATCGCGCCACCCGCCGGCAACGCCTGCATCAACCGGCCCCGCGCCGCCACCAGCGTCACCGCGTCGTCCAGGGAGAGCACTCCGGCGACATGCGCGGCGGCCAGCTCGCCGATCGAGTGCCCGGTCACATAGTCGGGCCGGATACCCCACGATTCCGTGAGCCGGTACAAGGCCACTTCCAGAGCGAACAGACCCGGCTGCGTGAACCCGGTCTGATCCAGCAGCTCACCCTCCTCGGCGAACATCACCTCACGCAACGGCCGGTCCAGCACCCGGTCGAACCCCGCACACACCGCATCCAACGCCTCAGCGAACACCGGATACGCCTCGTACAGCTCCCGGCCCATCCCCGCCCGCTGCGACCCCTGCCCCGAGAACAACACCGCCGTCAGAGTCGTCTCGTCACGGACGACACCCCTCACCACACCAGCAGACGGAGCACCCTCCGCCACCGCGTCCAGACCCCGCAGCAGCTCCTCGCACCCGGAACCGGCCACCACCGCCCGGTGCTCCAGCGCCGCACGCGTCGTCGCCAGCGAGAACGCCACATCCACCGGCGAGGCATCCCCGGCGAGCACCGCCCGCAACCGCGCCGCCTGCGCCCTCAGCGCCGCCTCCGACTTCCCCGACAGCACCCACGGCACCACCGTCCCGTCAGCCGACCCACCCGCGGACCCGGCCCCGGCCTCCACCTCGGGCGCCTGCTCCAGGATCACGTGCGCATTGGTGCCACTCACCCCGAACGACGACACACCCGCACGACGCGGACGATCGACCTCCGGCCACGACCGGGCCTCCGTCAACAGCTCCACCGCACCCGCCGACCAGTCGACCTGGGAGGTCGGCGCGTCGACGTGAAGGGTCTTGGGCAGCTCACCGTGGCGCATGGCCATGACCATCTTGATGACGCCGGACACGCCGGCCGCCGCCTGGCTGTGGCCGATGTTCGACTTCACGGAGCCGAGCCACAGCGGCCGGCCGGCTTCACGCTCCTGGCCGTAGGTGGCGAGCAGAGCCTGGGCCTCGATCGGGTCGCCCAGCGTCGTTCCGGTGCCGTGCGCCTCCACAGCGTCGACGTCGGACGGGGCCAGGCGGGCGCTTGCCAAGGCATCGCGGATGACCCGCTGCTGGGCGGGACCGTTCGGCGCGGTCAGGCCGTTCGACGCTCCGTCCTGGTTGACGGCGGAGCCGCGGACGACGGCCAGCACCTCGTGACCGTTGCGGCGCGCGTCGGACAGTTTCTCCAGGACCAGCAGGCCGACTCCCTCCGCCCAGCCCGTGCCGTCGGCGGCTTCCGCGAACGACTTGCAACGGCCGTCGCCCGCCAGGCCGCCCTGACGGCTGAACTCGGAGAACACACCGGGCAGCACCATGACCGTGACGCCGCCCGCCAACGCCATCGAGCACTCACCGTTGCGCAGAGCCCGCACGGCGAGGTGCAGGGCGACGAGTGAGGACGAGCAGGCGGTGTCGACCGTGACGGCGGGGCCTTCGAGGCCCAGGGCGTATGCGATCCGGCCGGAGACCACACTGGTGGAGCTGCCGGTCATGAGGTAGCCCTCGACGCCCTCGGGCAGCTCGCCCAGACCGAGCCCGTACGCGGACGAGGAGGCGCCGGCGAACACCCCGGTGCGCGTGCCGCGCATGGACGAGGGGTCGATGCCGGTCCGCTCCAGGCCTTCCCACGCGGCTTCGAGAAGGAGCCGCTGCTGCGGGTCCATGGCGAGCGCCTCACGCGGCGAGATCCCGAAGAACCCGGCGTCGAACTCTGCCGCGTCATGGACGAAGCCGCCGACCGGCCCGGTGCCTTCACCCGGTCCGGTGCCGAGTCCCCAGCCGCGGTCGTCAGGGCACGGTGACATGGCGTCCCGGCCGTCGGAGAGCAGCTGCCAGAACTGCTCGGGTGACTCGACGCCGCCGGGGAACCGGCAGCTCATGCCGACGATCGCGACGGGCTCCTGCTCCGCGTTCTGCACTTCTGCGAGGCGTTGACGGGTCTGCTGGAGATCGGCGGTGACCCGCTTGAGGTAGTCGAAGAGCTTGTCGTTGTCGGCCATGGAAGTCCCCACCGGTCTAGTGCTTAGCGGTTGTGGTGCTCGGCAGCGTTCAACAGACGCCGAGCCAGTGGCGGCGGTACTGAGTGGTACGTGGCTGCGGGCCGGGAAGATCTCAGGAGAGCCCGAGCTCGTTGTCGATGAAGTCGAAGACGTCCTCGGGGGTAGCGGAGTCGAGGCGCTCGGCCGCCGACTGCTCCTCCCTGCCGGGCTCCGCGCCCGCGCCCGTCCACTTCGCCAGGAGCAGTTGCAGCCGTTGGGTCACCCTGACGCGGGTGTGCTCGTCCGCCTCCGCCGTCGCGACGGCGGCCTCCAGCCGGTCGAGTTCGGCGAGTACCGGCACTTGGGCTGTACCGGTGTGCGGTACGAGCTCCGCGAGGATGTGTCCGGCGAGCACGGCCGGGCTCGGGTGGTCGAACACCATGGTCGCCGACAGCCGGAGCCCGGTGACCGCGTTGAGCCGGTTGCGGACCTCGACGGCGGTCAGCGAGTCGAAGCCGATCTCGCTGAACGGTCGCGATGGTTCCACTTCCTGTGGTCCCGCGAGGCCCAGTACCGCGGCGGACTCGGCGCGGACCAGGTCGAGCACGGCGCGCTCCCGTTCGGTGGCGGCGAGGCCCGTGAGCCGCCTGGTGAACTCCGACGTCGCCGCGTCACCTTCCTCGTCGTCCCTGCGTGCGGCCTCGATCAGCGCCGGCACCTCGGTCACACCCGTGATGAGGGGGCGCGGCCGGGCGACGGTGAAGCCGGGTACGAAGCGTGCCCAGTCCACGTCGGCCACCACGACCGATGCCTCGCCGAGCCCGACGGCCTGGGCGAGGGCGGTGACCGCGAGATCCGGTGCCATGACCCGCAGGCCACGGCGCAGCAGCTGTTCCCCGGCCTCACCGTCCGCCATGCCCCCTTCGGCCCAGGGGCCCCAGGCCACCGAGGTGGCCGCGAGGCCGCGGGCCCGGCGCTGCTCGGCCAGGGCGTCGAGGAAGGCGTTGCCCGCCGCGTACGCGCCCTGCAGCCCACTGCCCCAGACGCCGGCGATCGAGGAGAACAGCACGAACGCGTCCAGGTCGGTTTCGGCCAGCACCTCGTCGAGGTGGACGGCGCCCGCCGCCTTGGCCGCGACGACGTCGGCGAACTCGGTCAGGTCCATGCCTGTCAACGGGGTGCCCTGGCCGACACCGGCCGCGTGCACGACTGCCCGGACGGGGTGCCCGTCGGCGACGAGTTGCTTGACCAGTGTGGTCACCGCGTCGCGGTCGGCGATGTCGCAGGCGGCAATGGTGACCTTGGCACCGAGTCCGGTCAGTTCCGCCTCGAGGTCGGCGGCGCCGGGGGCCTGCGGACCGCGACGGCTCGTGAGTACGAGGTGCTCGGCACCGTTGGCGGCCGCCCACCGGGCCACATGCGCGCCCAGGGCGCCCGTACCGCCGGTGACGAGCACGGTACCCCGCGGCTCCCACCGGCCGGGATCGGTGTCCCGCAGGGGAGCACGGACGAGTCGCCGCCCGAAGATGCCGGCCTGGCGGATCGCCAGCTGGTCCTCGTGCTCCGTCCCGGCGAGGGCCGCGACGAGTCGTTCGCTCGCCCTTGCGTCCAGCGTTTCGGGGAGGTCGACGAGCCCGCCCCAACGCTCCGGGTGCTCCAGGGAGACGACCCGGCCCAGGCCCCAGATCTGTGCCTGGGAGGAGCTGGTCAGGCGGTCGGCACGCCCCACCGCGACGGCACCGCGGGTGACCAGCCACAGCGGAGCCTCGATCTCCGCGTCGCCCAGAGCCTGGGTGAGCAGGAGAGTGTGTGACACCCCGACGGGTACGCCCTCGTGCTCGGCGTGCGGACGGTCCTCCGCCGCCAGCAGGGAGACGACACCCGTCAGCTCCCTCTCACCGACGGCCTCGGTGAGGCGTGCGGCGATGCTCTCCCGGTCGAGGGTCCTGTCCGCGATCTCCAGTCGCACCACGGCATCCGCGCGGCTCTCCAGTGCGGCGGCCGTCTCGGCCCAGTACGGCTGTCCGGTGAGGTCCCCGGTGGGGGTCACCAGGAGCCAGGTCCCGGTGAGACCGTCCCCGGCCTGCCCGGTCAGCGGCTTCCACTCGACCCGGTAACGCCAGTCGTCCACCACCGACTGCTCCCGCTGCCGCCCGTGCCACCCCGCCAACGCGGGCAACACCGCCCGCAACGCCTCCTCCTCCACCGCCAGCGTGCCCGCCAACGCACCCGAGTCCAGCCGCTCCACCGCCGACCAGAACGCACCGTCCACCACCGAACCAACACCCACCTCAGCGGACACACCACCCGGCTCCAGCCAGTAATGACGGCGCTGGAAGGGGTAGGTGGGCAGGTCGACGCGGCGGGCACCGGTGCCGGAGAAGTACGCCGGCCAGTCGGGGGTCACGCCCGCGACGTGCAGACGGCCCAGAGCCGTGAGCAGTGCTTCCGCTTCGGAGCGGTCCTTACGCAGAGCGGCGACGAGCTGCACGTCCCCGGTGAGGGACTCCTGCGCCATACCGGACAGGACACCGTCCGGACCCAGCTCCACAAACACACCGACACCCTGGTCCTCCAGCCAACGCACCCCGTCACCGAAACGGACAGCCGCGCGGACATGGCGTACCCAGTACTCGGCGGAAGCGACATCAGCCGAAGCCTCACCGGTCACGTTCGACACGACCGGGATCGACGGCGGGGAGTAGGTCAGCGACTCGGCAACCCGGCGGAAATCGTCCAGCATCGCGTCCATGTGCGGCGAGTGGAACGCATGACTCACCCGCAGCTTCTTCGTCTTCCACCCCAGCCCCGAGAACCGATCCCCCAGCTCCGCCACCACATCGGCGTCACCGGCGATCACCACCGAGGACGGACCGTTCACCGCGGCGAGAGACACCTCCGCCTCCCGGCCCTCCAGATACGGGGCCACCGCAGCCTCGTCCGTACCGACGGCCAGCATCGCGCCACCCGCCGGCAACGCCTGCATCAACCGCCCCCGCGCCGCCACCAGCGTCACCGCGTCGTCCAGGGACAACACCCCGGCGACATGCGCGGCGGCCAGCTCACCGATCGAGTGCCCGGTCACATAGTCGGGCCGTACACCCCAGCTCTCCGTGAGCCGGTACAAGGCCACTTCCAGAGCGAACAGCCCCGGCTGCGTGTAGCCGGTCTGGTCCAGCAGCTCACCCTCCCCGGCGAACATCACCTCACGCAACGGCCGGTCCAGCACCCGGTCGAACCCCGCACACACCGCATCCAACGCCTCCGCGAACACCGGATACGCCCCGTACAGCTCCCGGCCCATCCCCGCCCGCTGCGACCCCTGCCCCGAGAACAACACCGCCGTCAGGCGGCCGGCATCATCCTGGACCGCTCCCGTGACCACACCGGAGGAAGGTGTGGCTTCCACGACCGCGTCCAGGCCCCGCAGCAGCTCTTCGCGCCCGGAACCGACGATCACCGCCCGGTGCTCCAGCGCCGCACGCGTCGTCGCCAGCGAGAACGCCACATCCACCGGCGAGCAGTCCCCGTCGAGCACCGCCCGCAACCGCGCCGCCTGCGCCTGCAGCGCCGCCTCCGACTTCCCCGACAGCACCCACGGCACCACACCACCCTCAACCCGCACCGGCACCGGACCGGCCTGCGCCTCCAAGACCGGCGCCTGCTCCAGAATCACGTGCGCGTTGGTGCCACTCACCCCGAACGACGACACACCCGCACGACGCGGACGATCGACCTCCGGCCACGACCGGGCCTCCGTCAACAGCTCCACGGCACCCGCCGTCCAGTCCACATGCGACGACGGCGTATCCACATGCAACGACTCCGGCACCACACCATGCCGCATCGCCATCACCATCTTGATCACACCCGCGACACCCGACGCCGCCTGCGTATGCCCGATGTTCGACTTCACCGACCCCAGCAGAAGCGGCTCGACACCGTCCCGTTCCCGCCCGTACGTGGCCAGCAACGCCTGCGCCTCGATCGGATCGCCCAGCGTCGTGCCCGTGCCGTGCGCCTCGACCGTGTCCACGTCCACGGGGGTGAGCCCGGCGGAGGTGAGGGCCTGGCGGATGACGCGCTGCTGCGACGGACCGTTCGGCGCCGTCAGACCGTTCGACGCACCGTCCTGGTTGACCGCCGAACCCCGGACCACGGCCAGCACCTCATGACCGTTACGGCGGGCGTCCGACAGCCGCTCCACCAGCAGCAGCCCCACACCCTCGCCCCAGCCGGTACCGTCCGCCGCCTCCGCGAACGGCTTGCA
>NZ_JBIRHU010000056.1:0-9647 GCF_044328675.1 Streptomyces sp. NPDC017890 | reverse complement strand
GAGGGCGAGGACAACGTCCTCTACCCGATGAAGGACGCCCTGCGGGCACGGGCCACCGTGGGCGAGGTGTGCAACGCCCTGCGGGAGGTCTGGGGCACCTACGTCCCCGCTGACGCTTCGTAAAGCCGCAAACCCATCGGGAAGGAACCCCTCGTGTCCCAGGAACCCCTCCGCGTCGTCGTGGCGAAGCCCGGCCTCGACGGCCACGACCGCGGCGCCAAGGTCATCGCACGCGCTCTGCGGGACGGTGGAGTCGAGGTCATCTACACCGGACTTCACCAGACACCCGCGCAGATCGTGGCCACAGCCATCCAGGAGGACGCCGACGGCATCGGCCTCTCCGTCCTCTCCGGTGCCCACATGACCCTGTTCACCGAGGTCGTCGACCGACTCCGGCAGGCGGACGCCTCGGACATCACCGTCTTCGGAGGCGGGATCATCCCCGAGGCCGACATACCCCTCCTGCTGGAACGAGGCGTCGCCGCCCTCTTCACGCCCGGCACCTCCACACAGCAGGTCGTCGAGTGGGTGACCACCGGGATGCGCCCGCGGAACGGGACGACGCGCACCGCCGGCGCGACCGTGGGCTGAGAGGAAGGCCACACAGCCGGACCGGGCGGAAGACCCGACCACCGGGCCGCCCCGGCCCGGACCGACAGCGGCGGCGGCCGACGGGCACGACCCGGCCGTGCCCGTCGGCCAACCCACGGGAACAACGGGAGACTGCAGTGATAGCCGACCTGGCCGCCGCCATCGAATCACCGGACACGGCACCACAGGACTTCGCGTCCCTGCCGGTACCGGAGTCGTACCGGGCGGCCGTGCTCCACAAGGACGACCAGCACATGTTCGACGGTATCCCGGTCGCCGACCGGGAACCCGCCAAGTCCGTCCACATCGACGACGTACCGACCCCTGAGCCCGGCCCCGGCGAGGCACTGGTCGCCGTCATGGCCAGCTCGGTCAACTACAACACGGTGTGGAGCGCGCTGTTCTCGCCGGTGCCGACCTTCGCCTTCCTGGAGCGCTACGCCCGCACCGGCGGCCCCGCCGCCCGTCACGACCTGCCCTACCACGTGATCGGCTCGGACCTCTCCGGCGTGGTACTGCGTACCGGCCCCGGAGTGCGCCGCTGGCAGCCCGGGGACCGGGTGGTCGCCCACTGCCTGTCCGTGGAGCTGGAGGACGCGGCGGGCCACAACGACACGATGCTCGACCCCGAGCAGCGGATCTGGGGCTTCGAGACCAACTTCGGCGGCCTCGCGGAGATCGCCCTCGTCAAGGCCAACCAGCTGATGCCCAAGGCCGCCCACCTCACCTGGGAGGAGGCGGCCGCGCCCGGACTGGTCAACTCCACCGCGTACCGCCAGCTGGTGTCGGACAACGGCGCCGGCATGAAAGTGGGCGACAACGTGCTGATCTGGGGAGCCGGCGGCGGGCTCGGCTCGTACGCGACCCAGTACGCCCTGGCCGGCGGCGCGACGCCCGTCTGCGTCGTCTCCAGCGAACAGAAGGCGGCCATCTGCCGGGCGATGGGCGTCGAGGCGATCATCGACCGCGGTACCGAGGACTACCGGTTCTGGCGGGACGAGCACACCCAGGACCCGCGTGAGTGGAAGCGCTTCGGTGCGAGGATCCGCGAGCTGACGGGCGGCGAGGACGTCGACATCGTCTTCGAGCACCCGGGCCGTGAGACCTTCGGCGCCTCGGTCTACGTCACCCGCAGGGGCGGCACCGTCGTCACCTGCGCCTCGACCTCCGGGTACCGGCACGAGTTCGACAACCGGTACCTGTGGATGCACCTCAAGCGCATCGTCGGTTCCCACTTCGCCAACTACCGCGAGGCATGGGAGGCCAACCGCCTGGTCGTCAAGGGCCGGATCCACCCCACGCTGTCGCGGACCTATCCACTGGCCGACATCGGCCGGGCGGTGCAGGACGTGCACCGCAACCGGCACCACGGCAAGGTCGGCGTGCTCTGCCTGGCTCCGCGGCAGGGCCTCGGGGTCGACGACCCCGAACTCCGGGCCGGGTACGAGCCGGCCATCAACCGCTTCCGAGTCGGGCTGAGCGCCGGCTGAGCGCCGCCGGCACCGGCACGACCGACCGGCCGCATACTTCCGGGGAAAACGGGAAAGCACTGCGCCCTCCCGCCGTCACTGACGGCGGGAGGGCGCAGTGCTTTCCCCTCGGTCACGGCCCACGGCCCACGGGCCTCGGCCGGCGCCTGCCCGCGGTGTCCGTGACGGGCCTGGTCCAGGTCGGGAGCCGCCCGCCCGTACCAGGTCCCGCCTACAGGGCCGCCTACCGGCGGGCCGCCTCAGGTTCTCCGCCGCGGAGGGGCGTCGGCCGACCGGCCGTTCCGGCCCCTCCCGTCGTGGAGGTGGGGACGACCGGCCGGCCGTCCCGGTTCGTCCTCCGTGAAGAGGCGTCGGCCGGCCGGCCGAGCGGGCCGTGTGCCGCGACGTCGCGCGGTCGGCGGGCGTGGGGGCGGGGCGGGGCGGGAGCGGCGTGTCCCGCCCCGGTCCGCGCCCGGCACGCCCCGGCACGCGCCCGGCCGGCGCCCGGCCCGCACTGGTACGCACGCGCCCGCACCGGCGCCGGGCGCGACGTGAACCTGTGTCTCCCGGTCACAGCCACTTGGCGGACAGCCCCTGGAGCAGACCGGAGATCCGTACCCGGACCGCGCTCGCGGGGTCCAGCCCCAGGATCGAGTCGTCGAGCTTGCTGAGCTCCTCGAGTACGAGGATGGCCGCCGCGGCGTCCCCGGGAAGCATCTCCTCCCGCAGGTGCCGGGCGAGACCGATCGCCGTGGGATGCTCGAAGACCAGCGTGGTCGGCAGGCTCAGCTGGGTCTCCTGCTCCAGCTGGTTGCGCAGCCGCACCGCCGCCACCGAGTCGAAGCCCATGTCGAGGAGTCCGCGGTCCGGTTCGACGAGCGTGCCGTCGGCGTGCCCGAGCACGATCGCGATCTGGTCGCGCACCAGTTCCAGCAGCAGTTCCTCCTGCTCCTCCTCCGAGCACGCCGCCAGCCGCTGGACCAGGGAGACCGCGTCCTGAGCCGCGGGCTCGGAGGCCCGGCGAATCCTGGCCGGCGGCGCGGACGCGTCCGTGTCGTGCGCGGCGGGCACCACCCGAGCGTCCCCGATCGCCTTGTCCACCAGGTCCTCCGGCACGGGCAGGAGCTCCAGCGACGCCACCGACAGCACCGGCGCACCGGTGCCGTCGGCCGCCCGCAGTGACACCTTGCCGGGGCCGGCGGGGGACAGGGCCACCCGGAGCCTCGAGGCGCCGACCGCGTGCAGCGCGACCCCCGTCCACCCGGACGGCAGATACGACCCCTGCGTGTCGTCGACGAATCCCGCCAGCACCGCCGGGGTCAACGCCCTGTCGAGCAGCGCCGGGTGCACGGCCCAGCGCCCGGCGTCCGCCGCCCCCGGCACCGCGGCCGACAGGGCGATGTCGAGGAACACCTCGTCACCGCGGCGCCATGCCGGGAGGCCGGCATCGTCCAGCGGCCATGCGCCGGCGGGCGGCCAGGCTTCGACCGCCGTGGGCTCCTGGGGGCCGTCCTCGCACAGAACGGCCGTGACGTGACGTACCCAGTCCCCGTCGTGCCGGACGTGGCCGCCACGGCCCGCGCCGCGACGGCAGTACACCGTCACCTCACGGCGGCCCGACTCGTCCGGGCCGCTCACCGAGACCTGGACCTGCACCCCTCCCCGGCCGGGAAGGACCAGCGGCTCCAGCACGGTCAGCTCCTCGACCAGGTCGCAGCCGAACTGAAGGCCGGCCTGCAGCACCAGTTCCACGAAGCCCGTCGCCGGGAACAGGGCCGTCGTCCCCGTGTCCGCGTGACCGGCCGGCCACCCGTCCGAGTCGGCGGCGACGACGCCGGTGAGGAGCCCGCCGTCGGAACCCGGCAGTGGCACGAGAGCGGACAGCAGCGGATGCTCCAGAGCGCCCAGACCGAAGTCGGCCGCCTCGCCCGCAGTCCGCGACGGCTCCAGCCAGAACCGGGTCCGTTGGAACGCGTACGTCGGCAGTTCCACCCGCCGGGCACCGGGCAGCAGCGCCCTCCAGTCCAGTTGCACGCCACGGACGTGCAACTGGCCGAGGGCCGTGACGACCGTCGCCGGCTCCGGCCGCTCGGCACGCAGTGCGGGAACGAACGCGGCCTCGCGGCCGGCAGCGCCCGCCTGTGCCAGCGCGGTCAGCGTCCCGTCCGGCCCGAGCTCCAGGAACGTCGTCGTGCCCAGGTCCCGCAGGCGCGTCAGCCCTTCGGAGAAGCGCACCGCCTCACGGACGTGGCGCACCCAGTACTCGGGCGCGCACAGCTCCCGGTCCGCCACCGCGCCGGTCACGTTCGACACCACGGGGATCCGTGGCGCACGGAACTCGACATCGCGCAGCGCCTCGCCGAACTCCGCCAGCATGTCGTCCATCAGCGGCGAGTGGAACGCGTGACTGACCCGCAGGCGCCGCGTCTTCGCGCCCCGCCCGGCCAGCACGTCGACGACCGCCCGGACGGCGTCCTCGTCACCCGACACGACCACCGACTCCGGGCCGTTGACCGCGGCGATGGAGGCCCGGCCGGTCAGCAGCGGGACCACGTCCTCCTCGGACGCGCCCACCGCGACCATGGCACCGCCCTCGGGCAGAGCCTGCATCAGACGGCCGCGCGCCGCGACGACCTTCGCCGCGTCGGGCAGCGACCAGACACCGGCCACGTGCGCGGCGGCCAGCTCACCGATGGAGTGTCCCAGCAGGTAGTCGGGCTCGACACCCCACGAGGACACCAGCCGGAACAGCGCCACCTCGAGCGCGAACAACGCCGCCTGGGTGTAGGCCGTTTCGTCCAGGACGCCCGTGCCGTCGGACACCACCTCGGAGAGCGGGCGTGCCAGGTACGGGTCCAGCTCGGCGCAGATCTCGTCCCACGCCCGGGCGAACACCGGGTACGCGGCGTACAGCTCGCGCCCCATCCCGACGCGCTGGGAGCCCTGCCCCGCGAAGAGCAGGCCCAGCCGGCCGGGCGCGGAGGAGTCCACGACGACGCCCGGCGCGGGGTCGCCGGCCGCCAGCGCGGCCAGCCCGCGCAGCAACTCGTCGCGGTCGGCGCCGACCACGGCCGCCCGGTGCGAGAGCACCGACCGTGTCGCCGCGAGCGACCAGCCGACGTCGGACGGCCGCAGTCCCGCACCCTCCGCCTCCAGGAAGGACCGCAGCCGTTCGGCCTGGGCCCGCAGACCGTGACCGCCCTGACCGGACAGCACCCACGGCAGCACCGCCGGCTCGGCCCGCTCCGGCTCCGGCTCCGTTCCGGCCTCGTCGCCGGACCCGGCGCCGGTGCCGACCGGAAGAACCGGCCGCCCCTCGATGATCACGTGTGCGTTGGTGCCGCTCACGCCGAACGACGAGACACCGGCCCGACGGGCCCGTGCGACCTGCGGCCACTCGGACCGCTCGGTCAGCAGCTCCACCGCACCGGCCGACCAGTCCACGAAGGACGACGGCTGATCCACGTGCAGTGTCTGCGGCAGCACCCCGTGCCGCATCGCCATGACCATCTTGATGATCCCGGCGACGCCGGCGGCTGCCTGGGTGTGCCCGATGTTGGACTTGACCGAGCCCAGCAGCAGGGGCCGGTCGGCGTCCCGGCCCTGACCGTACGTGGCCAGCAGTGCCTGCGCCTCGATCGGATCGCCCAGCCGGGTGCCCGTGCCGTGCGCCTCCACCGCGTCGACGTCCGGCGCGGACAGACCCGCGTCCGCGAGAGCGGCCCGGATGACCCGCTGCTGGGAGGGGCCGTTGGGGGCGGTGAGGCCGTTGGAGGCGCCGTCCTGGTTGACGGCGGAGCCCCGGACCACCGCGAGCACCTGGTGCCCGTTGCGCTCGGCGTCCGAGAGCCGCTCGACCAGCAGCATGCCGACGCCCTCACTCCAGCCGGTGCCGTCCGCCGCGTCGGCGAACGCCTTGCACCGGCCGTCGGCCGCCAGACCGCGCTGACGGGAGAACTCGACGAACACGCCGGGCGTCGCCATGACGGTCACGCCGCCGGCGAGCGCCAGCGAGCACTCGCCCGACCGCAGCGCCTGGACCGCGAGGTGCAGCGCGACGAGCGAGGACGAGCACGCCGTGTCCACCGTCACCGCCGGCCCTTCCAGCCCGAAACTGTAGGAGAGCCGGCCCGAGAGCACGCTCCCCGCGCCACCGGTCAGGAAGTACCCTTCGGAACCCTCCGCGGCCGCCTGGTCGGCGCCCATGCCGTATCCCAGCGAGGCACCGCCGACGAACACCCCCGTCCGGCTGCCCTTCACCGACGCCGCCGGAATACCCGCCCGCTCGAACGCCTCCCAGGACGCCTCCAGCAGCAGTCGCTGCTGAGGGTCCATCGCCAGCGCCTCACGCGGTGAGATACCGAAGAAGTCCGCGTCGAACTCGTCCGCGTCGTACACGAAGCCGCCCTCACGGACGTACGACGTGCCGGACTCGTCGGCGTCGTCGCTGAACAGGCTGTCCAGGTCCCAGCCACGGTCCCCGGGCAGGCTCGAGATCGCGTCCCGCTCCGCACCCAGCAGTTCCCACAACTCCTCCGGCGAGGTCACCCCGCCCGGGAAGCGGCAGCTCATGCCCACGATGACGACCGGATCAGCCTCCGCCACCGCCTCCTTCCCGTTCCGGACCGGAGCGGCGTCGAGACGCCCGGCCCCGGCCGGCTCACCGACCAGTTCGGTGCGCAGATGCCCGGCCAGCACCAGGGGCGTCGGGTAGTCGAAGATCGTGGTCGCCGGCAGCCGCACCCCCGTCGCGGCACCGAGCCGGTTGCGCAACTCGACGGCGATCAGCGAGTCGAAACCGATTTCCCCGAACGTGCGCCCCGTGTCCACCGTCGCCGGGGAGCCGTGCCCGAGCACCGTCGCGACCTGTTCACGCACCAGATCCAGCACGAACTGCTCCTGCTCGGCAGCCGGCATCCCTGCCAGCCGCGCCCGCAGGGACGACTCCCCGCCGTCCCCGCCGCTCGCCCGCCGCAACGGAGTACGGACCAGGCCCCGGAACAGCTCCGGCAGCGCACCGGCGTCCGCCCGCTCCTGCAACGCGGCCGTGTCCAGCGCGGTGGCCAGTACCACCGGTTCCCCGGCCGTCCGCGCCATGTCGAAGAGCCGCAGTCCCTGCTCGGTGGAGAGAGTCGTGGCTCCGGACCGCGCCATCCTGCCGAGGTCCTGCTCCGAGAGATGAGCGGTCATGCCGGCGCGCTCGGCCCACAGCCCCCAGGCCACCGACACTCCGGGCAGCCCCGACGCTCTGCGGTGGGCCGCCAACGCGTCCAGACAGCTGTTGGCCGCGGCGAAGGCTCCCTGTCCCGGGCTGCCCAGCACGCTCGCCGACGACGAGAACATCACGAACTCGGCGAGATCGCGGTCGCGCGTCAGTTCGTGCAGATGCCACGCGGCGTCGACCTTCGGCCGCAGCACCTCCCGTACTCGGTCCGGCGTCAGCGACTCGATCACCGCGTCGTCGAGCACACCCGCGGCGTGCACGACCATGCGCAGCTCGGGGAGGGAGTCCAGCAGCCCCGCCAGCGCGTCCCGGTCGGCCACGTCACACGCCACCACCCGCACCGCGGCGCCCAGTTCGCGCAGCCGCCCGGCCAGCTCACCGGCGCCCGGAGCCTCCTCACCGCGACGGCCGGCCAGGACCACGTCCCGCGCACCGTGCCGCTCGACCAGATGCCCGGCCACCCGGCCGCCCAGGGCGCCCGTGCCACCAGTGATCAACACCGTGCCCCGGGGGCCCGACGGCTCGGGAACACCCGCCTGCGCGCCGACGGCCAGGCGTGGCGTCAGAGCCCGCCCCCGCCGCAGCACGACATGCGCGTACCCGGACACCGAGGCAGCGGGCAGCGCCGCCAGCGACTCCTCGTGCCCGTCGTGGTCGACGAGCACGAACCGGTCGGGATGCTCGATCTGCGCACTGCGCACAAGCCCCCACACGGCGGCGGCGCCCGCGTCCGTCACATCCTCGCCCGCCGCGGCCACAACCGCGCCACGCGTGAGGACGACCAGGCGCGAGCTTGCACAGCGGTCGTCGGCCAGCCACCGCTGCACCGCCTCCAACGCCCGGCACACCACCACAGTGACCGGATCGCCGTCGGACGCACACGGCAGTACCACCACCTCGGGCACCGAAGCGTCCTCCGGGCCGACAGCACCGGACTCCACCAGGGGCGCGCCCGCACCGTCCGGCAGCAAGGCCTCGCTCCACTCCACGCGGAACAACGCGTCGCCCACCGATCCGCGCGCGTCCTCGATCCGCTCCTCGGGCACCGGTCCCAGCGACAGCGACGCCACCGACAGCACGGGCGCACCCGACACGTCGGCCACCTCTGCCGAGACCGCGTCCGCACCGGCGGGCGCCAGCGCGACCCTGACGGCCGTCGCGCCCACCGCGTGCAGGGAGACACCGCTCCACGCCAGCGGCAGGTACGCCAGGGAGGAGTCCGAGAGGAACTCACCGAGACCCACCGCGTGCAGGGCCGCGTCGAGCAGGGCGGGGTGCGCGCCGAACAACGCCGCGTCACCGTGCGCCTCCGGCGCCAGGACGACCTCCGCGAACACCTCGTCACCGCGAACCCATGCCGTCCGCAGCCCCTGGAACACCGGCCCGTGGCCGAGACCACGCTCGGCCATCGCCGCGTACACCTGGGATACGTCGAGCTGCCGCGCACCCTCCGGCGGCCAGACCGCCAGACGCTCCCCCTCCGGCTCACCGGCGGCTGTCGCCGCCAGGGTGCCGGAAGCGTGCAGCGACCACTCGCCCCCACGACCGGAGTGAATCGTCACCGACCGGCGCTGCCGCTCGTCCGGCGCGCCGACGGCCACCTGGACGGGAACACCCTCCTGACCCGGGATCACGAGCGGAGCGTGCTCGACCAGTTCCTCCACGACGGTCAGACCGAACTGTCCGCCCGCTCGCAGGGCGAGCTCGACGAAACCCGAGCCGGGGAAGACCACCGTGCCGTGCACCGTGTGGTCCGACAGCCAGGGCTGTCCGCCGAGTGAGAGCAGACCGGTCAGCACACTGCCCTCCGAACCGGGAAGGGCGAGTACGGCGCCCAGCAGCGGGTGCTCCACGCCACCGAGCCCGAGCCCGGCGGCCTCCGTCACCGGCCGTGCCGGGTCCAGCCAGTAGCGCTCGTGCTGGAAGGCGTAGGTCGGCAGCCCGACCCGGCGCGCACCGGAGCCCTCGAACACCTTCTGCCAGTCCACCTCTACGCCGTGTGCGTGGACCGTTCCGAGCGACGTGAGGAATCGGTCGAGCCCGCCGTGGTCGCGTCGGAGGGTTCCGGTGGTGAGGGCGGTGGTGTCGGCGGCTTCGATGGTGTCGTTGATGCCGATGGTGAGGACGGGGTGGGGGCTGGTTTCGATGAAGGTGGTGTGGCCGTGGTTGAGGAGGGTGTGGATGGTGGTTTGGAAGTCGACGGTGTGGCGGAGGTTGCGGTACCAGTAGGCAGCGTCGAGTTCGGTGGTGTCGGTCAGTACACCCGTCACGGTGGAGTAGAAGGGGATGTCGCTGGTGCGGGGGGTGATGGGGGCGAGGGCGGTGGCGAGTTCGTTCTCGAGTTGTTCGACGTGGTCGGAGTG
>NZ_JBIRHU010000055.1:0-10558 GCF_044328675.1 Streptomyces sp. NPDC017890 | reverse complement strand
CTCAGACTGGCACTGATGATTTCCATCGGCATCGGATTGCACAATCTCGGAGAAGGCCTCGCGATCGGATCCGCGTATGCGGTAGGTGAGCTTGCGCTCGGCGCGTTCCTCGTTATCGGATTCACCCTGCACAACACAACAGAGGGACTCGCGATCATCGCACCGTTGGCTCGGCGACGTACCCCCCTGTTGACCTTGTTGGGGTTGGGATTGATCGCGGGTGCGCCGGCAATTCTCGGTGCTGTTATCGGGGCGGGCGTCGACAACCGTGAAGTATCTGCGTTGCTGCTCGGAGTCGGGGTCGGCGCAATCATCCAGGTCGTCATCCAAATTGCACCGTCCTTGCGCACACAAGGCCGCTCGGATCTGGATCCGATGGTTCTCGTCGGCGTCGGTGTCGGAATACTCCTGATGTTTCTCACTGGTTTGGTGGTCCCCGCATGAGCACGATCGATCCATCCGACATCAAGGTCGGGCGCAGAACGGTCCTCCTCACAGCCTGCGCGACAACTTGTCTCGCCGTTGCCGGATGTAGCACCCAGAACAACAGCAATGCACCCGGCGTAACCCTGGGCAGTGCCGAGGTTCCGATATCAGCGGTTCCTGTCGGCGGCGGAGTCATTCTGGCGGACGAGCAAGTCGTGATCACCCAGCCGCAGGAAGGCGTGTTCCAAGCCTTCTCTGCGGTATGTACCCACCAGGGATGCGTAGTCTCCGAGGTCAGCGATGGAACGATCAACTGCCCATGTCATGGCAGCCGATACTCCATCGTCGATGGCTCGGTCGTGCAACGACCTGCTCAGAAGCCACTGCACAGCTACGCCCTTTCTCGCACCGCGGACACGATCATCGTCAACTAAGCCGGAGAACGGCACTTCCGAACTGGGACAGCTATCTGCGAAGGTTGTTATGGAACAGTGCGTTCGGCGGCGCTGAGGAAGTGAGAGATGTGTATTCTGCACAACCCGAGTTCTCGGCGTACGGCCCATCGCATTGGGCAGCCATCGCTCTGTTTGTCGCGGGTTCGGTGTTTCTGATCTGGGCGGGACGTAGACAGACCGAAGCGCAAGCTCGCCACCTCAGCCGCGCCCTCGGCGGAATACTGGCGGTGATATACGGCTCGGCGGTGCTCTACTCGCTGTCCTCACCCACGCTAGGAGGATCCGTACCCTTACAACTCACCGATCTCGCGACAGTGTCCGCGATCTACGCATTGTGGTCGCACCGACATTGGCCGTTCGCCCTCACCTACTACTGGGGGCTTGTATTGAGTACGCAGGCGTTGATTTCACCGGCTCTGGCCGGGCCCGACTTCCCCGGTTACGAGTTTCTTGCCTTCTGGGCGATTCACTGTCAATGGCCACGAAGTTCTCCCCGTAGGCGGCCAGTAGTTCTCCCCGCTGGTGGCCACGGGTTCTCCCCGGTGGCGGCCAGTTGTTTTTCCCCACCCGCTTTCTGATTTGGGTTAGCTGAAGGGCTTCACCCCCTTGCCGGTGGTGGCTTCGGTGAGGCGGAAGGAGTCGCCGTCGGTGACGACGACGTGCGCATGGTGCAGGAGCCGGTCAACGGTGGCGGTGGCCAATGTTTTGGGCATGATCTCGTCGAAGCCGGAGGGGTGCAGGTTGCTCGAGACGGCAATCGCTCGGCGTTCGTAGGCAGCGTCGACGAGGCGATAGAATCCTTCGGCGGCGTCTTCAGAGACCGGGAGCAGACCGATGTCGTCGACGATGATCAGGTCGGAGCGGATGATCCTCGTCAGGGCTCGGGCGATGGAGTCGTCGGCACGGTGCCGGCGGACCAGGGCACCGAGGTCTTCGATGGTGAACCAAGACACCGCCAGCCCAGCTTCGACTGCGGCCTGCCCGAGTGCCTCGGTGAAGTGAGACTTGCCAGTTCCCGAAGGCCCACAGACGCAGAAACATTCACGCCGCCCGACCCACTCCAGGGTGCGGAGCGCGTCCTGGGTGGCGCGGGGAATCGACGATTTCGTTTCGTCCCAGTCGCCGAAGGTCTTGCCGGTAGGGAAACCCGCGCGTTTGCGGCGAGTGTGCAGGTTCGCCCGGTCCCGGCCGGCGGCTTCCTCAGCGAGGAGAACCCGCACGACTTCGGCGGGGTCCCAGCGTTGGGCTTTCGCGGTCGGGATGATATCGCTCAAGGACCTGCGGATATGGGGCAGTTTCAGGCGTTTAGTCAGGTCGATCGCCTCGGCCAACGGGTCGCCGTTAGCGCTGGTAACAGTGCGCAAAGGGGTGCTCATCAGGCGTCATCGCTTTCATCGTCAGTAGTGGCTGGGCTGGCCGGCGCTGGTGTCTGGCCGAAGGTGGACCAGGCGGCGGTGCCCGGTTGCAGAGTGTGGTTCTCGCTGCGACGGACCGGATCAGCGTGTTCGTGGGTGACTTGGTAGTCGAGGATCGAGATCAGGTCCCGATCGGCGAACCGGCCGGTCATCGCCGCCGTCCCCAACGCTCTGTCGACTGCGTCCGGGGAGTGCAGCTTCGAAAGGTCCACGGCCTCGGCCATCTTCGCCCTGATGCGGCGCGCTCCCGCGGCGGCAGCCTCGACCAGCCAGCTGTTGGCACCCTGGCCCAACTGTAGGAAGGCGAGCTCGGCGGCGGTACGAGGCTTGGGCACCCGGTCGGCGGCGTCGCGGTCTGGGCGGGGTGGGTAGTGGTCGTTGTCGAGGACCGGTGAACCGGGTTGGCCGCGGCGGTGCCGCGCGACTTCGACTGCACCGCCATCATTGTCGACGGCGGTCACGATCAGCTCCTCACCATGGAAGCGGGCCCAGACCCGAGTGTCGATCAACGTGTGCGGCACCGAATACCGCACCCCTTCCACCGAGATCGTCGACTCCCAGTTCACCCGCCGGGTAGTGCCGAACACCGCGGTGAACGGAGATTTCGGCAGCGGATGCAGCCGCTGCAACTCTTCGGCCAGCCGCTCGACCGGCCGCCGCCGAGTAGAGCTGTGGACGCGGGTGTTGACGTCGGTGCAGAACTGCCGGCAAGCCGACTCGAGCTCACCGAAAGAGTGATACTGCTCGCGCAGGTTCACCTCCTTCGGCAACAGGTCGGCTTTGGCGATCCGCACCGTCGCCTCACTTCCTCCCTTCGACTCCGGATCAGCAGGTAAACACGTCCGCAGCGTCGTGCCGTAATGCCGTGCCACCTCCACGATCTCCGGATTGCGGACCGCGATCCCGGCCACGTGATCGATCGTCGCGGTCTTCTCGTTGTCGGTGAGGACATAGACCGGAACCCCGCCCAAGCGGCGGAATGTCGCATCCAAACACGCCGCCACCGTCGGCAATGTCTTGTCCCAGATCGGGATCACCACCCGAAATCGCGACCACGCCAACCATGCGCAGAACAACGTCGTCTTCCGGCCGGAAATCGTTGGCCCGTCACCGAAGTCGTACTGTAACCACAGCCCAGGTTCGGTTACCCACGGCCGATACACTCGCCGCCGACCAGCCCGAAACTGGGCCTTCGCCTCCGCGACCGTCCGGCGCGTGGTCCGCTCACCGCCGGTGAACCCCAGCGCGACGATCCGTTCGTGGATGACATCCGCGCGGACCTTGCCCTGCGAGCGGACCACCAACTCCTCGATCTTCGGCAGAAAGTCGTCGATCGCCCGCGCTCGATGCCGCCGGCGGTCCGGCGGCTGCCCCGCAGCGCGCATCTGCACATACCGGGCCACCGTGTGGTGATCACACCCAGCCAGCTCCGCCGCCGCCCGATAACTACCCGTGAGGTCGTACGCCTCCAAAATTTCCATGATCTCCCTGCTCGATTTCATCCACCCAGCGTTGCCGGGACCGAATCTGACTCACAGCAGGTGGGGAACTATCTGGCCGTACGCGGGGAGAAACCATGGCCACAAAATGCGCCATAAATGGCCGCCAGTGGGGAGCTTACGATGGCCGTCGACAGTTGCAGGTTTTGGTGACACCGAACTGAATGTCGTCATACGGATGCCCGCGTCACCTTGAACTGTCCAGTTTGAGGGACGCGGGCATCATTCTGCGTGCTTGCGACCGGTAGATGGTGTGATGGGGATTGCTGTCTCGCGCATTCAATGCTGGTGAATTTCGTTGATAAGTTGAATAGTCCGCAGCGCCACTGCTTCTGCACGTTCGGTGGAGGTGCATTCCATCGTGGTCACGGGTAGCTCGGGGAGCGGGCGTTTCGCGGTGGTTTCGCGTATTCGGATGACTGTCCATCCTGCCTTCTCGAGCACTCGTGTTTTGAGGAGGTCTTTCTCCGCCTTGTCCCGATGCCAATACCAGCCGTCGTACTCGACTATGACCCTTTGATGGTGCAGCGCGAGATCGACTCCCCATCTCCACCCGACGACACCCGCAGGACCTGTGTAATCGGTTTGATTGAACGCTTTCGCGATGAGCTGGCAGATTGCCTGTTCTCGCATTGAGGTTCCAATAGTGCAGCAATGTGGGCATCCGGTTTCGGCTGCCGTGCGGGAACCGATCGAGACTTCCCATTCATGGCCAGCGCGGCATCGCCACCATACGCGGGAATCACTTCCGGCGCTGAAATCAATTGGTGTACCTGTATTTTTGGTGGAATGCCATTCAGATGCTATCGCGGGGTGGGTGGTTCTGAGATCGTTGAAACCTGGCAGGACCTTGCGTCCAGCGCAGATGGGGCACTGTCGACCGTTCACTCGGGAAACCACGACAGCGGGCCATTCGTGTCCGTGGTCTCGGCACTGCCACCAGGCTTTGAGATGGCTTCCGGCTCCAACTCGGGCGGGGGTGAGCAGGTTTTTGGTGGGGTGCCATTCGGCCGCGAGTTCTGGTCGCAGTGTGGCGAGGTCGTTGAATCCGACTACTATTCGTCTGTTGGTGCAGACGGGACATCCAGTGCCGGCTGATGTTCGGGTTTCGACGGTGGCCTGGTAGTCGTGTCCCTGCCCGGCGCACTGCCACCAAATCTTGGTTTTGCTTCCACTTGTTACTTGTGACGGGATGAGTGAGTTTTTGGTCGGGTGCCACTCTGCAGCCACTGTGGGATGTGTTGTGGCGAGGTCATTGAATCCTGCGAGGGCTTGTTTCCCTGCACAGTAGGCGCAGCCTCGTCCCCTGACGCGTGCGCTTACGACGCTCAAGTACTCGTGGCCGGCTGGGCAGATCCACCATGCGCGATATGCGGATCCTGGACTCGTGGAAGAGGTTGTTTGGGCGTTACGGGTCGGGTGCCACTGGTTGGCCAGATGTGGGTGGGTGGTGTCGAGGTCATTGAACCCAGCCAGTGTGCGTCGGCCTGAACAGACTGGGCAGCCGTTGCCTTGCGTGCGACTATTCACGGTTCCTTGCCATTCGTGTCCGAACTGGGTGCACAGCCACCAGGCTTTCTTGGCCGAGCCGACTGAAACTTCCTCCGATGAGATCGAATTTCGCGTTGGGTGCCATTCGGCAGCAATGTCAGGTCGAAGTGTCGCAAGGTCGTTTATCCCCTGCTCGATCCGCCGGTTCGAGCAGACCGGGCAGCCTGTCGCAGATTTTCCTGTTCGACTGGCGACCGTGGTCTTCCATTCATGACCACTGGAACATGCCCACCAGACGCTCTTGTTCGAGGCAACGAGAACGTCGTGGGCGGAGAGCGTGTTCTTGGTGGGGTGCCACTCGCGCGCGACCTCCGGCCGTAGCGTGGCGAGATCGGTTTCACCTGGAATAGGTAACCGCCCACCGCAGTAAGGGCAGCCAATTATCGCTTTTACGCGCTGCTCGACTCTTGATGCGTACGAGTGACTGCGGTCTGGGCAAATCCACCACGCGCTGTACTCGGATCCTGTCTTGACTGCAGTTGGTGGTCGATCGTTTCGGATGGTGTCCCATTCCTTTGCAATCTCGGGTTCGGTTGTCGCGAGATCGTTGACCCCGGTGATCGCGTAGCGACCTGCGCAGTGTGGGCACCCATATTTTCTGTTGGTGCGTTTTGTGATTTCTGTTTGGTACTCGTGACCGCCGGCACATCGCCACCAAGCTTTCCAGTTGCTTTTTGCTGTAAAGCCGGTAGGCGTCCGGTCGCCGTTGAAGGTGGGGTGCCATTGGGACGCGATTTCGGGATGAGTCGTAGGTAAGTCGGTTTCATTGGGAATTGGGCGGATCAGTGTGCAGTAGGGGCATCCTGGACCGATTTTGGCAGTGCGGTCGGCGACGCAGGCCTGATAGGAATGCTTCTTTCCGCATCGCCACCACGCCCGGATGCTGCTTTTCGGCGTGATATCGGTCGGTTGCCGTTTGTTTCTCTCTGCATCCCACTCTGCGGCGAGATCTGGTCGCAGAGTGGCGAGATCGGTAAGTCCAGGTATGGCGCGCACGGGCATGGACGGAATCCTTGTGTAGGGGTACGACAGTGAACGGATCAGTCTGTGGGCGGAATGTCTACTCGCCCTTCGGTCTCAGTCGCTCTGCGGTCTTGGCGTTGGTTGTCGCTTCCAGTCGTCGTGCGACGTCGTGGATGTCGTCGAAGCAGCGGAATGCGTCGTATCCGGAACGGAAGGCGAAGAGACTGTGTTTGCGGATGACGCGGAGATAGGAGCGTTCGTCGACGTCGTAGATTTTGAGCGCATCGCGGGGTGCTGGGATGGCGTTGTGGTAGGCGAACGCGATTTGGTAAGCGACTTTGAGGATGTTTGAGATGTGTTGTGCGGTCAGGGCTGCGGTGTGGATGTCTTGTGGGAGGTTGTAGCGGCCGAGTGCGTCGAGATTGTCGGCAAGGTCGACGAGGGAGTCGCAGGCGCGCTGCGCGTGGGCATGGACATTTGTTGCCGTGGATGTCATGAGGTCCTCTGTCTGCGATGCGGTCAGCGTGACTGGAGCTGTCGCGGATTGTGAAGCACGAAGGAAAGAACTCTATGTGACATTCAGGATGCCTCATGCATGTCACATTGGCAAGTGTGAGAAGGACATTTGGCCGAGCATTCAGGGTGGACTCGGTTCAGAATCGTTTCGCGTCCAGGTCGGACGGTAACGTCACCTGCATGGATCCGCTGGAGAAGGCCGTCGAGGCGCACAAGCGTGCAGTAGTCGCGGAGAAGGCTGCTCGGGATGCTCTGTACGGCGAGATTTGGCGCGCGCGACAGTCTGGAGTTTCGCAGGTGGAGGTTGTTCGTCGGACTGGTTATACGCGTGAACATGTGCGTCGGATTGAGCGATTGTTCGAGGGTACGTCGGATTGACTGGTCGCGGCCGTTGCTCCAGGGCGAGGATTTTACCGAGTCAGTATTGGAAATATGTCCGCTTGAATGGTCATGGATACGCGTGCGTAGAACAGTGCCAGTCGGCAGGGCACACAACGAAGAGGAAAGAATGACGGGCTATGCCGATGGTTGGGCGTTGCTGGGCGACGAGGTGAGGGCCATCATTAAGGAGTATTGGCTGGACGGGTTCCCTGTTGCGGCGACTCCGGACGAGGAATACAACCGAGGCCGTGGCCCCGGAAAACGCGTCAGCCCTATTTACGAATACGACGACGGCGGAATCGGGGCGACGCAGTGGCTCAATGTCACCCACAACGTCGCCGCGATACTGAAGTCGGACGGTGGATGGAAGGTTGGCGGCGCGTTCCACCTGTGGGTTTCCACCGGTATCGGGACGCTTCCGTACGAGGTGCCCCTGCGAAACCCAATCATGATCGACGCGGGGGATAACGTGGGCTGGAGCGAACGTAAGGAAGAAGCAATCGCCGCCGCAGAGGCAGTACTCGGTCTGCGTCGATTGGCCGAGTAGCTCACCAAAGCAAATCGAGAGACCCGATTTTCCTCAGTCCACGAGGCGAATCGGGTCTCTCGCGGCCAGAGGAGGAGACGAGCTCTCCCGGCGCCTCCTCGCGTGGGCCGCCGATGCACTCTCGCTGTTGCGGAGCCTGCGAGGCTGTCCACAAGAAGATGAACCCGACTTGAAACGAGTCCGCCAATCAGGTCAACACCAGGTCTGGCGCACTGCCCATCCGTTCGACCCCGACATCGCATTTCGGCTGATCTGCTGGTTCCCACCCGACAGCAACACCGTCGTAGTGGCACTGTTCGCGGGCGACAAATCGAGAATCGGCGACGTGTTCTACAACAGTGTCGGACCCCGAGCCGACGCCGCAGTCCGAGCATGGAAGTTTCAGACAGAAGGAGATCAACGATGACCGAACAGTCGGATAAGACCCGATTCATTCGCGGAAATGATCGCATCGACCGACTCGTTGCGGACCCGTTGATCGCTGACGATGTCACCCGCTACGCGTCCGAGCGCGCGGAAGTGAACCGGATCTACGCACAAGGCCTGGCGGACATCCGCAAAGCGGGCAAGCTGACTCAGACCGAAGTCGCAACGATCCTCGACACTGATCAGGGCACGGTATCGAGAATAGAAAATCGCGACGATCTGCTGCTTTCGACCCTGCGCCAGTACCTAGCCGCGGCCGGCGCAGTGCATGCGAAGATCGTGGTGGAGAAAGAGGGTGTCGAGATCACCCTCGACCTCGACAGCTTCGGGTGACCATCGGTTCGATCACCATGTGTCGTGGTGATGGGGCACACTGACGGCGCAGAGTGGCGGCGAGTAGTGCCGGCGCGAGTGAACGAACGGACAGCGGCATGGGTATTGAAGAAGCTCAGGACGACGGCACGCTCTACGCGGTGCCTCCGAAGGATCCGGACACGATCTTGGGGTCGATCGACTCGCTGCACGTCGAGGCTCCGGTGGTTGTCGAGCAACGCCAGGAGTCGCCGCCCGCGTCCGGGGAAACCGTCTCCGACCAGTGGGGCGATTTCGACCACTGACTGTGACACCTGGTACCTGGCTGACAGTGCTGGCCTTCTTCGTGTTCGTAGCTCCTGGGCTGCTGTACGACCTGGCCAGCGTCACCAAGCGCACCCGTCGACACGAGACGGTGTTCACCGAGATCAGCCGGATCACACTGATGTCGACGCTGTGCAGTGCCGGCGCTGCAGCTGTGGTGACAGTAATCGGCATGATCGTCGCCGCACGATGGGAGAAGTACCCGTTTCCGGATCCGGCGTCGATGATCCGCGGCGGCTCAGGTTACGTCAACGCGCACCTCGCAGCGGTGTCGTGGGCAGCAGCCCTTTGCTTGGGGGTCTCGCTCGGCATCTCCTACGGCGCGTTCCGTCTCGTCTACCGCACGGACAAAGCCGCGATCTCCGACATTTCCGCATGGAGGTCGGTCCTGCGTGACGATCTACCTGACCCAGGTGTCGCATATGCCCTGGTCAAAATGAAAAGCGGCACGGTCTGGGGTGGGCGGGTCGCCAAATACACGCCCGACCCGGAGATGGCGAACAGGGAATTGGTCCTGAGTCCCCCGTTGTCTGTCCGCGATGCTGCCGCGTCACAGATGGCGAAGGTTCCCGACAAGTGGATGCGCGTCATCCTGCCCGGTCCGGAGATCGTCTCGATGGTTGTCACCTACGGTGATCCACCGCCGTAGGTGACCGGCCGGCACTGCGGTCAGGCGATGTGGAAGCGGTCGTCTCCGAGTTCGACCTCGACACGCAGGGAACCGCCTACTGCCTCGACGTATCGGCGCAGGGTGTCGATTTGAATTCGTGCGAGGTCCCCGCGCTCGATGTTGGAGATGCGGTTTTGGCCGACGCCGAGACGGTCTGCGACCTCACCTTGAGTCAAGGCAGCATTCTTGCGGAGTTCCTTGAGTCGGTAGGCCCGTACCTCCTCGAGCAGTCGGCCCTTGTGCGCGTCCACGGCGGACCGGTCGACGGGCCGTGCGTTGAGCATGTCGTCGAGACTTTTTGCCATCACGTTCACTTCCCTTCCAGGTTTTCGATGTGGGTGTCGAGCAGATCGTCGGCGATCGGAATGTTCTTCTTGTACCACTTGGTCCACTGACCTGATTTGTCTCCCGCGATCAGCAAGATCGCCTTTCGATGCGGGTCGAACGCAAACAGCACTCGCAGCTCCGAGCGCCCACTCGATCCCGGCCGTAGCTCCTTCATGTTCTTGTGGCGGGAGGCAGTGACCGTGTCGACCAGCGGCCGACCGAGCTGAGGCCCACGTTCTTCGAGCAATTCAAGTGCAGCGACAACCTGTTCATAGGACGACTGATCCAGCTGTGCAAGCCAATCTTCGACCAACTCGACGTCCACACTCCAGATCGACACTTCGTCATAATATCACTCATAGGTGATATTTGGGGATCCGTTTCTGCGGCGGTGCCAGCGGTGCACATCCTGCAACGACTTACAGCTCTGACATCAACTCAGGAAGTCTTTACCGAGCCAGTCGATCAGGCACTTCTCGATAGGGTCGGGATTCTGTTTGACTGCCAGCTTGGTTAGGTGGGGTGCGATGATGTCCTTGTATTCTTCTCCGAGAACCAGTTCGACTGCCTCTCTGGCCAACCTGAACGAGCGTTGCCATCGCGGGCCACGCCGGTCGTCTGGCCCCGGCCCCACTGATTCGCAGTTGATCGTGTGCACTATTACGCGAGCGTCTGCACCCTCGAACGACTTGATCGTCCGGTCGATTTTGTACCGCCCCACTCTGATCGCGGCTGCCTGTTTCCGA
>NZ_JBIRHU010000054.1:0-11175 GCF_044328675.1 Streptomyces sp. NPDC017890 | reverse complement strand
GCTGCGTCGTCAACGGCCCCGGCGAGGCCCGCGAGGCCGACCTCGGCGTCGCCTCCGGCAACGGCAAGGGCCAGATCTTCGTGAAGGGCGAGGTCGTCAGGACCGTCCCCGAGTCGAAGATCGTGGAGACGCTGATCGACGAGGCGATGCGGATCGCCGAGCAGATGGAGAAGGACGGCGCGTCGGGGGAGCCGGCCGTCACCGTGAGCTGAACAGCATGGACCGAAGGGGGCCCGAGCGTGACGATTCTGGAGAGCATCCGGGGACCACGCGACCTGAAGGCGCTGTCCGAGGCGGATCTCGGTGAACTGTCCGACGAGATACGTGACTTCCTGGTGCACGCGGTCGCCCGCACCGGCGGCCACCTGGGACCCAACCTGGGCGTGGTGGAACTCACCGTCGCCCTGCACCGGGTCTTCGAGTCACCGGCCGACCGCATCCTGTGGGACACCGGCCACCAGAGCTACGTGCACAAACTCCTGACCGGACGTCAGGACTTCTCCAAGCTGCGCGGCAAGGGCGGGCTGTCCGGCTATCCCTCGCGCGAGGAGTCCGAGCACGACGTCATCGAGAACAGCCACGCCTCCACCGTGCTCGGCTGGGCCGACGGCCTCGCCAAGGCCCGCCAGGTGCGGGGGGAACGCGGACACGTCGTCGCCGTCATCGGCGACGGCGCGCTCACCGGCGGCATGGCCTGGGAGGCCCTGAACAACATCGCGGCCGCCAGGGACCGGCCGCTGATCATCGTCGTCAACGACAACGAACGCTCGTACGCGCCGACCATCGGCGGCCTCGCCAACCACCTCGCGACGCTCCGGACGACCGACGGCTACGAACGGATGCTGGCCTGGGGCAAGGACGTCCTCCAGCGCACGCCCGTGGTCGGCAACACCGTCTACGAGGCCCTGCACGGCGCCAAGAAGGGCTTCAAGGACGCCTTCGCCCCGCAGGGACTCTTCGAGGACCTGGGGCTGAAGTACGTCGGCCCGATCGACGGGCACGACACCGGGGCCGTCGAGTCGGCGCTGCGGCGCGCGAAACGCTTCCACGGACCCGTACTGGTGCACTGCCTCACCGAGAAGGGCCGCGGCTACGAACCCGCCCTGCGCGACGAGGAGGACCACTTCCACACCGTCGGTGTGATGGACCCGCTCACCTGCGCGCCGCTCAGTCCCTCCGGCGCACCGTCCTGGACCTCCGTGTTCGGCGAGGAGATCGTCCGGATCGGTGAGGAGCGCGACGACGTCGTGGCGATCACCGCGGCCATGCTGCACCCGGTCGGCCTCGCCGGCTTCGCCGAGCGGTTCCCCGACCGGGTCTGGGACGTCGGCATCGCCGAGCAGCACGCCGCCGTGTCCGCGGCGGGCCTCGCCACCGGTGGCCTCCACCCGGTCGTCGCCGTCTACGCCACCTTCCTCAACCGCGCCTTCGACCAGCTGCTCATGGATGTGGCCCTGCACCGCTGCGGCGTCACCTTCGTCCTGGACCGGGCCGGGGTCACCGGCGCCGACGGACCCTCGCACAACGGCATGTGGGACATGTCCGTACTCCAGGTCGTCCCGGGCCTGCGCATCGCCGCGCCGCGCGACGCCGGCCAGCTGCGCGCCCAGCTGCGCGAGGCGGTCGCCGTCGACGACGCGCCGACGCTGGTGCGCTTCCCGAAGGAGTCCGTCGGACCGTCGGTCCCGGCCGTCGACCGGGTCGGCGGCATGGACGTTCTGCACGCGGCCGACCGGCCCGAAGTACTGCTCGTCGCAGTGGGTGTGATGGCGCCCGTCTGCCTCCGCGCCGCCGAGCTGCTCGAGGCCCGCGGCGTCGGATGCACCGTCGTCGATCCACGCTGGGTCAAGCCTGTCGATCCGGCGCTCGCGCCCCTGGCCGCCCGGCACCGACTGGTGGCCGTCGTCGAGGACAACAGCCGGGCAGCCGGGGTCGGTTCGGCGGTGGCGCTGGCACTGGGCGACGCCGAGGTCGACGTTCCCGTACGCCGGTTCGGCATCCCCGAGCAGTTCCTCGCACACGCCAAGCGCGCCGAGGTGCTCGCCGACATCGGTCTCACCCCGGTCGAGATCGCCGGCCGGATCAGCGCGAGCCTGGCCGCCGCAGCACAGGCCGCAGCACAGGCCGCAGCACAGGCCGCAGCACCGGCCGCAGCACCGGACGGAGAGGCGGCCGGAGAGGCGGCCGGGGATCAGGCCGGGGACGGACGGATCGTCATGCCAGCGGAAGGGGACAACTGAATGACCAAGGAGTTCGACCTCGCCGCGCTCCTGGCCGAGCGCGGAGCCGAGCGGTACGAGCTGCACGCCAGGCACCTCAACCACCAGCTCCCGCGCATGCTGCGCACCATCGGCTTCGACAAGGTCTACGAGCGTGCCGAGGGCGCGCACTTCTGGGACGCGGACGGCAACGACTACCTGGACATGCTCGCCGGGTTCGCGGTGATGGGACTGGGGCGCCACCACCCCGTCGTCCGCAAGGCGCTGCACGACGTCCTCGACGCCTCGCTGGCCGACCTGACCCGCTTCGACTGCCCGCCGCTGCCCGGGCTCCTGGCCGAGAAGCTGCTCTCCTACAGCCCCCACCTGGACCGGGTCTTCTTCGGCAACAGCGGCACGGAGGCGGTCGAGACCGCGCTGAAGTTCGCCCGGTGCGCGACCGGCAGGCCGAGGATCCTGTACTGCACGCACGCCTTCCACGGGCTGACCACCGGCTCGCTCTCCGTCAACGGTGAGAACGGCTTCCGCGACGGCTTCGCCCCGCTGCTGCCCGACACCGCGGTCCCGCTCGGCGACCTGGACGCCCTGGCGCGGGAGCTGAAGCAGGGCGACGTGGCCGCGCTGATCGTGGAGCCGGTCCAGGGCAAGGGCGTGCACGAGGCCCCGCCCGGCTATCTGCGCGCCGCGCAGGAGCTGCTGCACCGGCACAAGGCGCTGCTGATCGCCGACGAGGTGCAGACGGGCCTCGGCCGGACCGGGAAGTTCTACGCCTTCCAGCACGAGGACGGCGTCGAGCCCGACCTGGTGTGCGTGGCCAAGGCGCTGTCCGGCGGCTACGTACCGGTGGGGGCCACGCTGGGCAAGGACTGGATCTTCCAGAAGGTGTACTCCTCGATGGACCGGGTGCAGGTCCACTCGGCGAGCTTCGGGTCCAACGCGCAAGCCATGGCGGCCGGGCTGGCGGTGCTCTCGGTGATGGAGAACGAGGAGATCGTGGCGAACGCGGCCGCGGTGGGGGAGCGGCTGAAGTCCCGGCTGGCGGAGCTGGTGGACCGCTACGAGCTGCTCGCCGACGTCCGCGGCCGGGGGCTGATGATCGGCATCGAGTTCGGCCGGCCACGATCGCTGAAGCTGCGCAGCCGGTGGACGATGCTGCAGGCCACGCGGAAGGGACTGTTCGCGCAGATGGTGGTGGTGCCGCTGCTGCAACGGCACCGGATCCTGACGCAGGTCTCCGGGGACCACCTGGAGGTGATCAAGCTGATCCCGCCGCTGATCATCGACGTGGGGGACGCGGACCGGTTCGTCGACGCGTTCACCGAGGTGATGGACGACGCGCACAACGGGGGCGGCCTGATGTGGGACTTCGGCAAGACCCTGGTCAGGCAGGCGGTGGCCAACCGATAGCAGGTCACCGACGAAATTTTGCCTAACAGGCAAAGAAATTGCCTGACAGGCAAGTTTCGGGCTGAATGGAGGCATGACCTCCCACGAGCCCGAACCGCCGGCGCCGGACGCGTCGGCGGACGCGGTGTCCGTCGTGGCGCCGCAGCTGCGTGCCCTGCGGCGCAGGGCCGCTCTCACCCTGGAGGCGGCGGCCCGCGCCGCCGGGCTGTCGCCCGCCCACCTCTCCCGTCTGGAGACCGGGCAGCGCCAGCCCTCGCTGCCGATGCTGCTCTCCCTCGCCCGTATCTACGGTACGACCGTGTCGGAACTGCTCGGCGAGACGGCGGCGGACCGGGACGCCGTCGTGCGTGCCGACGCCATGGAGCCGACGTTCGCGGGCGGCTGGACGTACTGGCAGGCCGGCGGGGCCGGTCGCGGCATGCAGGCCCTGCGCGTCCACGTGCCGCACGGCTCGCAGGGCGACATCGTGCGGGTACACCCCGGCGAGGAGTGGCTCCACGTCCTGCGGGGCCGGCTGCGGCTGCGCCTCGGCGACACCGTGCACCGGCTCGGTCCGGGCGACAGCGCGCACTTCGACTCGCTGACCCCGCACCGGATCGCCGCCCAGGACGCCGACGGGGTCGAGCTCCTCTTCGTCCACACCCTGCTGCAGAGCCCGACGACGGCGCTGTGCCTGGGGCCGGCCACCACCACGATCCGTCCCACCCTTGGAGAGACGCCATGAATCTGCAGGAGAAGTTCCCGCGCGCCCTGTGGGTGCGGCTCTTCATCTACCTGATCGTGGGCCACGCCTTCGCGGCCTTCATCTACCTGCTCTTCGAGGTCGGCGCCAAGTAGCGGGTGGGCGGACGCCTCAGTCCAGCATCCGCTCCCGCAGCCGCTCCCGGGTCTCCGGAGTGATCCGCAGGCCCTTCTCCAGGTACGCGTCCACCCCGCCCCAGGTCGCCTCGATGGTCTCGAAGGCCGCTGCGAGGTACTCGGCGCGCGCGTCGAACAGAGGGCTGAGCAGCTCCATGACCTCGGGGGAGTAGGCCGAGGCGGCGGAGCTGCTGCGGCGTACCTTGTAGCGGCGGTGCGCGGCGTTGGACTTGAGGTAGTCGTCGACGACGGCCTCGCGCTCGACGCCCAGGGCGAGCAGGGTGACGGCGATCGACAGGCCCGCGCGGTCCTTGCCGGCCGCGCAGTGCATCAGGGCGGGGACGCTGTCCTCGGCGAGCGCGTGCAGCACCCGTGAGTGCTCCGCGGTGCGCTCCTTGATGATCATGCGGTAGGAGCCGATCATCCGGTCGGCTCCCTTGCCGCCCGCCAGGATCTCGCGCAGCTGGCCGAGGTCGCCGTCGCGGACCATCTTCCAGAACTCGGCGCCGTCGGCCGGATCGCTCAGTGGCAGGTTCACATTCCGCACGCCCGGAAGCTCGACGTCCGGACCCTCGAGCTTCTGGTCGGCCGCGTTGCGGAAGTCGAAGACGGTGTGCAGGCCCAGCGAGGCGAGGAACGCGGTGTCCTCCCCGGTGGCGTGCGCCAGGTGACCGCTGCGGAACAGCACCCCCTGTCGCACCCGCCGCCCGTCCACGGTCGGCAGTCCGCCCACGTCACGGAAGTTGCGCACACCGGCCAGCTCGGGTTCGGTCGACGGGACCTGCTGCGTCACGGGGACTCCTCCCACTTCGCCCCGTCGACGCTGCTCGCCGACGGGCGCCACTCGACGATACGGCACGGCCCTGGGGCCTCGACGTCACGACCGCCCGACTACGCCACTTCCAAGACTTCTGTCCGAATTAGCACCTGAATTCCAACTAGCGCTGAAATGGCAGGGGCTGGCGAGGTGCCGCGTGAGCAGCGTCATATCCGTGACCGTGCGTTGCCCATCATGTTCACGTAATACAGCGGGTTTTCAAGGCCGTTTACATGAAGCGGCGCTCCGCGAATCGACGGAGGGTGACCGGTAATCCCCGTAAAGGATCAATCGGAACACCCGTCCATGGAACACCTCGCTTGTCCCTGCGCGCCCCGGTCCCTTACGTTCACCACCGATCCGGACGGACGCCTAATCCTGCCGCCGACCGGAGCCCGCACTCATCCACCACCCGTACACGGCAGGAGCGGGGGACCCACAGGTACAACCGCCTGTTCCGGTTCCCGGAACGGCTTGGGGTAAAGCCGCGTCTCGGCGCGGCCGGGCATCTCCAGCTCGCACCCGACAGCTCACCTCGCAGGCGCCGGAGAGGAACTCGCCATGCCCGCGAAGGGTAAGCACCGCCGTACCAGGGCCATGCGCCTGACCCGCACCATCGCCGTCGCCGGAACCGGTGGCGCCGCGCTCGCGCTCCCGCTGATGGGCGCCGCCGCTGCCCACGCCGCTCCCGCGCAGTCCGTCTCCGAGCAGGCCGTGCGGTCCATACCGACGACGGCGAAGAAGGCCGCCGGCGACAGCGCCGAGAAGAACTCGGACTCGCGGACGTACACCGTGAAGAGCGGTGACTACCTCTCGAAGATCGCTGACGAGCAGGACGTCGACGGCGGCTGGAAGAAGCTGTACTCGGACAACCGCGAGGCCGTCGGCGCGGACCCGTCGATGATCCACCCCGGCCTGAAGCTCTCGATCGGCGAGCAGGCCGCCAAGTCGTCGGCCCCGTCCTCCTCCACCGAGTCCAAGAAGCCGGCGGCCGAGAAGCCCGCCGCGCCGGAGAAGTCGTCGGACGCCGCGAAGACCTCCTCGTCGGACTCGTCGGACTCCTCGGACGCGAGCGCCCAGTCCGCCGGCGCCACGAGCGGCTTCACGTCGCCCGTCCCCGGCGGCAGCGTCGGTACCCCGTACCACCAGACCGGCAGCATGTGGTCCAGTGGCTACCACACCGGCACGGACTTCGTCGTCCCGACCGGTACCTCGCTCAAGGCCGTCGGCGCGGGCACCGTCGTCTCCGCCGGCTGGGGCGGCGCGTACGGCAACCAGGTCGTCATCCAGCTCGCCGACGGCCACTACGCCCAGTACGCCCACCTGTCCTCGCTATCCGTCTCCGCCGGTCAGTCCGTGACGGCGGGCCAGCAGGTCGGCCTCTCGGGTGCCACCGGCAACGTGACCGGCCCGCACCTGCACTTCGAGATCCGCACCACGCCGGACTACGGTTCGGACGTGGACCCGATCTCGTACCTGCGCTCGCACGGCGTCTCTCTCTGACGACGGTTCGGCGCGGTCTCGCGCGACCGAAGGCCGGACCCCGATCCCCGGGTCCGGCCTTCGGTGTATTCCTGAATTGGTGAACACTTTAGGCGTGGTCTTTCTCACCGCCCGTCAACCCTTTCTACGGTCGCGTAGGTCACATTCCAAGGTGAATCATGGGCCGACGTGGCAGACGATTCGAAGAGTGACAGCAGAGAAGTGATCGGGTCGTACGTGGCGGTGGGGGACAGCTTCACCGAGGGCGTCGGCGACCCCGGCCCCGACGGGGCGTTCGTCGGCTGGGCCGACCGGTTCGCCGTACTGCTCGCCGACCGACGCCCCGAGGGCGACTTCAGGTACACCAACCTCGCCGTGCGCGGCAGGCTGCTCGACCAGATCGTGGCGGAGCAGATCCCGCGAGTCGCCGGACTCGCGCCGGACCTGGTCTCCTTCGCGGCGGGCGGCAACGACATCATCCGGCCCGGCACCGATCCCGACGAGGTGGCGGAGCGGTTCGAGCGGGCGGTGGCCGCGCTGACCGCCGTGGCCGGCACCGTCCTCGTGACGACCGGCTTCGACACCCGTGGGGTGCCCGTCCTCAAGCATCTGCGCGGCAAGATCGCCACGTACAACGGGCACGTCCGCGCCGTCGCCGACCGCCACGGCTGCCCCGTGCTCGACCTGTGGTCGCTCCGGAGCGTCCAGGACCGCAGGGCGTGGGACGCCGACCGGCTGCACCTGTCGCCCGAGGGCCACACGCGCGTGGCGCTGCGCGCGGGTCAGGCCCTCGGCCTGCGGGTGCCGGCCGACCCGGACCAGGCCTGGCCGCAGCTGCCGCCCCGCGGCACCCTCCACGTACGGCGGGACGACGTGCACTGGGCACGCGAGTACCTGGTGCCGTGGATCGGACGCCGGCTGCGCGGGGAGTCGTCGGGGGACCACGTGACGGCCAAGGGGACGCTGTCGCCGGACGACATCAAGATGCGGATCTCGGCGGTGGCCTGACGACGGGACGTGGACGGCGGGGCGTGGATGGGCGGGCGGCCCGGATCAGCGGCGCGGTGTCGTCAACGCCGAGCGCTCCAGGCCCAGTTCACGGGCGAGCGCCTCGTCCATCCACTCCTGTGCCCGGGCCCGTGACACCGCGCCCGCGTACGACGTCAGTTGCACGGCCAGCCCGTCGAGCAGTGCGGTCAGGCGCAGGGCGGCGCCGTCGGGCTCCGGGCAGGGGAACTCCCCGGCGGCCACGCCCTCCGCGATGACCTCGGCGATCGCCGCCTTCCACTGGCGGTCCAGTTCCCGCGTGACCTCCCGGAGCGCGGGCTCGCGCAACGCCGCAGCCCAGCCCTCGATCCACAGTCGCCAGCCCTTGGCCTGCCCGGTCGGGGCGTACCACCGCACGGCCGCCCGCAGCCGGCGCAGCGCCGACGTACGGCGGCCGAGCAGCTTGCGCAGACGGGCGAGATCGTCCTCGGCCGCGTAGGTGAACGCGGCGGCGACCAGCTTCTCCTTCGTGGAGAAGTGATAGAGCACGAGCGCGTTGCTGACACCGAGCGCAGCGGCCACGTCGGCGATCCGCAACGCCGCCACGCCCCGCGCCGATATCTGCTCGACGGCCGCGCGCAGCAGCTCCTCACGCCGCTCCGCCACACTCAACCGGACTCTCGCCACGCCCGTCACCCTATACAGGCGCCCGGACGTGCGGCGACGGCCGCTTCCGGCCCGGTGGCTCAGTCCGTCGTCGTGGCGGTCCGGGCCGCGGGCCCGGTGCCGGGCAGGTCGCAGGAGTCCTTGAAGCCCTGGCTGGTGAGGTCGAGCGCCGCGTTGATACGGGAACGCAGGTTCTCGACGGCGACCATGGCCGTCAGCTCCACGAACGCGGGCTCGCCCAGCCGGGTCCGCAGCCGCTCGGCGAGGTCGTCGCCGACGTCGGGCGGCGTCGCCGTCACCGCCTCGGCGTACTCCATGACGTCCCGCTCGAGCGGCGTGTAGGCATCACTCTCCCGCCACACCGGCACGTCGTGCAGCTTGCGCCGGTCCATGCCGCGCTCGGCGTTCTCCCAGAAGCCGAAGTCCATGCACCAGGAGCAGCCGATCGAGGCCGCCGAGGCCATCACGGCGAGCGCCTTCAGGTCGGAGTCCAGTCTGTTCCACCTGGCCACGGACTGCTCGAACCGCAGGTCGCCCCAGAGCACCCGCGGGTTGTGGGCAAGCGCCTTGCCGGGGTCGAGCACCCTGCCGTAGGCGCGCCGGGAGTACCACTCCATGACACGGAGAAGGAGCGTCCGGGGCGGGGTGAGGGATACGCGGGCCATGAGGGCCACCTTCCTGTCCGTCGGGCCGTGCCGTTGCGTTCCGGGCGCTTTGGCGGGGGCGCCCTCACCGGTACGACGGGCGGAGGGAACTCGGATGTGACATCGGGCGTTCGAGGTGACGTCGGACGAGACGATAATGAGAGCCTGACCTACTCCACCTGGAGGTACCGTGGCCGGTTTCCCTTCCCCGAGCCCCGGGCTCCGCATGCCGCGCCCCGCGGCCTTCGGCGCGAACCCGAGCGGTGAGCGCATGGCCCGTATCCGCAGATCGCCGCACTTCGGCGACGGCGTGTTCCAGAATCCCGGCGGCACCGCCCGGACCCGGCCCTCCGGATCGGCGCGCGAGTTCGCCAAGATCTACTTCGACCGGGAAGCGCGGACCCGCCGTGCGCCGCGGGGCACGGTCCCCGTGCACCCCACCACCCTCGCCGACCTCGCCGGTCCGCCCGCCACCGGACTGCGGCTGACCTGGATGGGGCACTCCAGCGTGCTCGCCGAGATCGACGGACAGCGGGTGCTCTTCGACCCCGTGTGGGGCGAGCGCTGCTCCCCGTTCCCCTTCGCCGGCCCCAAGCGGCTGCACCCGGCTCCGGTGCCCCTGGCCGCCCTCGGCCCGGTCGACGTCGTCGTCATCTCCCACGACCACTACGACCACCTGGACATGCCCACGATCGTGGCGCTGGCCGGCACCGACACCGTGTTCGCGGTGCCCCTCGGCGTCGGCGCCCACCTCGAACACTGGGGTGTCTCCGCCGACCGGCTGCGCGAGCTGGACTGGCACGAGTCGACGCGCGTCGGCGGCCTCACCCTGACCGCCACGCCGGCCCGCCACTTCTGCGGCCGCGGGCTGCGCAACACCCAGCACACCCTCTGGGCGTCCTGGGTCGTCGCGGGCGAGGAACACCGCGTCTTCCACAGCGGGGACACCGGCTACTTCGACGGCTTCCAGGACATCGGCGCCGCACACGGCCCGTTCGACGCCACGATGATCCAGCTCGGGGCGTACGCCGAGTTCTGGCCGGACATCCACATGACGCCCGAGGAGGGCGTACGCGCCCACCTCGACCTGCAGGGAGGCCGGCCGGGCGGTGCCCTGCTGCCGATCCACTGGGGGACTTTCAACCTCGCGCCGCACGCGTGGGCGGAGCCGGGGGAGTGGACGAAGGACGCGGCCGAGGAGGCGGGGCAGGCGGTGGCGTTCCCGCGGCCGGGGGAGCCGTTCGAGCCGGCGGGGGAGCTGCCGGTGGAGGCGTGGTGGCGGGCGGTGTCCGGTCCGATCGCCCGTCCGTGGTGCCGTCCCCGGAGTGCTGAGGGTGTGGCCGAGCCGAGCAAGGGGGATCTCGACCTCGCCGGTGAGCGGTGACGTCCTGACCGCGTGCGCGGTGGCGGACCGACAGCGCATCCCGCGCTGTGGCCACCGGCGCAACCTCGCGGTCGGCGCCTTGCGACTGAACGGCGCGAAGAACATCGCCTCCGGCCGTCGCCGCAATGCGCGTGACGCCCGCCGACCCCTCACGCTCCTTGCCCTCGCTCGAGCGCGAAGTGGACGTCACTCGACTACGCCGAAGCACTGAGGGCTGTCGCAGAACGACTTCAGGCTTCGATATCGGTCAGGCGGGCTGTCTCGCGGGGTCGTCGAGTGGAACGGCGGGCGCTTCGGCGTTCTCTCAGGCCGAGACGAGAGGTAACGCCGACGAGAGGTAACGCCGCCTCAGATGGTCGGGGTGTCGTCGACGATCGGCCTGTGAATCTCAACGACCGGCTTCCACCCCGCGGAGAACTCGATGAAGTCCGCACGGGTGGGGTAGGTGTCGATCGCGCGACGGTCACGCTTGGGGCTGTCGCTCCCCTTGCGCCCCCGGGGAATCTGCTCCTCGAAGATGTCGACCTTCACGTCGGGAACCTCCTTGAGGCCCTGGCGCCAGATCTGCACGATGTCGGCGCCGAACGCCTGCCGGGCCGCGGCGTAAAGGGCCGTGAGCCTCGCGCTTTCATGAAGCGGGCTGTCCGGCAGGCGGTCAGGAAAGCAGAAAGTGCCTCTGACCAGCAAGAATGAGGATTGTCGAGGTCCTTG
>NZ_JBIRHU010000053.1:0-11441 GCF_044328675.1 Streptomyces sp. NPDC017890 | reverse complement strand
CTGCGGATGCGACCTGCGGGCTTGACCCTCACCCCGGGGACAGACCCTACCGTCGAAGCCACCCCGCCAAGTCACCCGGCGCACACCACCGAAAACGCTGTGGCCCTGGACGTTTCCCCCAGATACCGGCCTGCCCCGGGTCCGAACCAGACAAGGAGCCCACACTCATGAACAGCCCGATCCAGCAACTCGCCGACCGTCTCAACGACACTCTCGGCACCGCTCATACCCAGCCCTGGCTGTGGCCGTCGCTGCTGCGGCTGCTCGCCCACGGCGAACCCGTAACCCTCGACCAGCTCGCCACCGCCACCGGCCGCAGCGCCGAGGAGATCCGCCACGCCCTACAAGCCATGCCCGACACCGAATACGACGAGCACGGCCGGATCATCGGCAGCGGCATCACCCTGAAGCCCACCCCGCACCGCTTCGAGACCGGCGGCGCGACGCTGTACACCTGGTGTGCCCTGGACACCCTGATCTTCCCCGCCGTCCTCGGCCGCACCGCCCAGGTAACCTCCCCCTGCCACACCTCCGGCACCCCGGTACGGCTCACCGTCGAACCCGACCGGGTCGCCCACCTCGACCCGGCCACCGCCGTCGTCTCGGTCGTCACCCCCGACGCCCCGGACTCCATCCGCACCGCGTTCTGCAACCAGGTCCACTTCTTCGCCAGCGCCGACGCCGCCCGAGGGTGGCTCGACACGCACCCGGGCGCCACCGTCCTGCCGGTCGTCGACGCCTACGCCCTGGGCCGCCCACTGACCCAGCAACTGTTGACAGGCGACACCCCGCCCAGCTGCAGCTGCTGACCCGACCCGCCGGCCACCCGAAAGCCTGGACATGACAGAACGGGTCGGTCTGTCCAGTGAGTTCCGAACGTGCTCAGTCGTCCTTGTCGGGGGCATCGGGATCGCGCAGGGGCCGGTGGCGGTCGCCGAAGTCGGGCAGGTGGAAGGCATAGTGGCCGTCGATGCCGATGTGGGCGCGGATGAACGCCGACAGCCGCTGCGCGTCGGTGTCGAGCACCGGATAGCCTTGGGCGCGTAGCTGTTCCAGAGCGCGGTTGGTGTAGAACGTATTCCACAGAACCGTGCAGTTGAGCACCAGCCCGAGCGCGGAGAGCTGATCTTCCATGCCCTCGTAATAGGTGCGGGTCATCTCCCCTTTCTTCCCGTGGTAGATGCGACGCCCCAGGTCGTGGCGGCCCTCGGTCAGGTTGGCCTGGGCCTTGCCTTCGCGCCGATACGGTTCGTCGTCGGCCAGGCGCAGGATGTGCAGGGTTTTGAAGATCCGCCCGTAGTGCGCGATCCCTTGGCCCAACGGGGTGGGGTTCCCGTCACGGGAGATCATGCGGGTGACGTCGTGAGCGGAGACCTCACACTCATGGATCGACACCGCGACCCGGCACATATCCTCCCAGTGCGCGGCGATTTTTCCTGTGTCGATTCGCCCCCGTGCGGCCTGGTTGAGCGGGCCGTAGTCGGCGCCCTGGTCGAACCGCCACAACCGCTGATCGGGCAGGTTCGCCAACTGCGGCCGATACCGCTTGCCGATCAAATGCACCAAACCGAACACGATGTCGGAATAGGAACCGGTATCGGTAATGATGGCCTCGGGCCGGCGGCCACCCTGCTGAAGCTGCACGACATCGATGAAGTTCAACGAGTCGCGTGGCGTGCCGGACACCACCTTGGCCGCCAGCCCGGCGGACTGGTCGTTGAGCATGTTCAACCAGGTAATACCCCGTTTACGGCCGAAGTACTTCGGGTTCGGTCTCGCATGGATCGTGCGGACCGGAACCACGAACCGCATGCCATCGACCGAGGCGAGCAGCCCACCACCCCACAGCTGCGCCAACTCGATCTCGGCTTGGGCCTTGACCAACTCCACGTTGGCCGCGGTCAACGTCTCCAAACGAACATAATTCTGATCGACGTGGTGCAGGCGGTCACGAGTCAGCGCGTCCACACCGGGGCTGGTCACCGGCTTGAAACCCACATTCATCGCATGCGCGCACAGCACCGCGGCGACCGACAACCCCAGATCGGCGACGCGGGCACCATTTCCCGAGGCGTGGGTGAACGACTCGGCGAACCCGGGCACCCACGACATGACTTCCAGGACCAGCTCGGGCAGGTCGACCTCGGGCACCATGGCCTGGACCCGCCGGCGCAGATCCACCAGCGACGGCGGATCCGGCTCCGCCTTCAACGAGGCGACATGCAGACGGCCATCCTCATCGACCGTCGCCGGACCGTCGCTATCGAGCCGCGCGACGACCTCACGGTAGGCGGTGTCCACCGCGGCAGCATGCTCGCCGAGCAACGAACCCGGATCATCGGGCAGGTTCAACGCGTTCATCCCGGCCTCACGGGAACGTTCCCACGCGGGCCCGGCCAGCAACTGGGCTCGCGGGTCACGCCATCGCGTCGAGTGCGGGGCAAAGATGTTGCGGTGCTTGAGATGTCGATGGAACTGCTCGAGCAGGCACAGCGTGTAGGCGGCCCGGTCGACAGTTTCCGGTGGGCGGCCCTCGCGATAGACCAGCCGCTTCCACCCGCCACCGATGAGATCGTGGTCGACCTGACGAGCATCGAGCCAGCTCGCGGACAGTTTCGACTTCGCCGACATCAACTCGGCGAGGGTCTTCATCGCCGCCAGCACCGCCGCACCGTCCGCGGTGGCCCCGAACACCACGGTGCGCATCATCGGTGGCAGGAACACCCGGACCGTGGCCAGGCGCCCCGCCAACTCTTCCAGGCGCTGCTCGTTCAACTCGACGTCATCCACCGGAACCAGCTCGTCGATCACCGCGACAGCGGCACGGAGCTCGCTCTTGGTCGCGGTGTTCTCGATCAGATCCCACATCATCTCCAAGCTCAGGTCCGGTTCGACCTCGGTCATCTCCAACAGCACCTTCACCGCCGCGGCGAGCTTGCCCGCATGACGCGACACCCGCGGATACCGGCGCAACTTCTCCTCACGCGATTCCCGCTCGGCCTTCGACATCAGATCCGTGACCATCAACAGGTCGAACAACTCCAGCACGTCATCGGTCGCTCGGCCCGACAGCACTTTCACCGTGGCCACCATCACCGCCACCCGATGCTGGCGGGGCTCGAGGCGCCGCAACGCAGGAGCCTTGCTCGACAATCCATAGGTGGCCAGACCAATCACCCGGCGCTGCGGAACCATCGACACATCCAGGGACTGCCCTCCCACCGCGATAAGCTCGGCGAGGCGGTCCAATGCCGCCAGCATCCCTTTGGAACTGGTCCGGAACACGCCCCGGCGAAGCCGTTCCAGCTCGCTGACACGGCGCTTGCCCTCGGGCGCGGTCAGCAACGCCAGCAGCGCTGAAGCCGAACCGGCGGTCAGTTGATCGGTCAGCTGACCCCACAACCGCTGATCAGCGGCCTGGCGACCCTCGGTGACCAAACGTTCCAACGTGCGCAGACCCGGCAGCAACGCCTGGCGTTTACGTAGCCAGTCGACCGCGCCGGCGAACATCGCTTTCGGTCCGTCGCCGGTCACCCACGCCTGGTCGGAGACCCACGCCGCCAACTCCGACTCGACCTCGCTGTACGAGGTCAACCCGTACTCGCGCTGGATCTCCCAGGCATGTTCGAGTTTGGTCTTGTCCCGCTCGGTGTACTGCTTCACACACGAGGAATCCTCGATACCCAACTGCTCGGCGAGATATTCGACCAGCTCCGGGGGCACGTCGAGCGGATCGGCCAGGAACATCCCGAGCTGCCGGACCGTCACGACCTGAAGCGCGAACCCTAACCGGTTGTAGTCCCGCCGCCGACCCGCGACCAGCTTCCGGTCTTCGTCATCGAGGTAGAAGAACCGTTCCAGCTCAACACGGGACAACGCCCCGAACCGGCCGTAGCCGCCCTCATCGGTCACGCCGACATGAAATCACCTACAGCCCAGCACCGCTCGATGTTTCCGTGCTTAGCGCCGGATTGGGCGGATCTGCTCCCCGACCCCCGATTTAGCCGAAACCCGACAGGTCCGCGAGACACGGTTCGGAACCCGTACCGCATTAACAAACCAATCAGTTTCATCATATTATTTATCTTGTGATATGATAAACCCGCTAAAGAAACATTTAAGGAAGAGGATAAAATGGAATATTCAAATATCGATGATCTCAAGTCAGAAGTAGACCAACTTGGGCTCGTAGTGGCCTCACTACAAGACTTGAGGGAAATGCTCGACTACCGGAAGCTTGGACCGCGCGTCCTAACTGAAGTAGGTACAACTTTGGCGGGAGTTGGTCTCGGGTACTACCCCAAGCAGACCATCGACAGCAACCCGCAGCCGCGACAATGGGAAGAAGTGCGCATATACGCAAAGAGTTCGGCTGTAGGGAAGGTGATCGACGCAGTTCTCGAACCGGGAGCATCGAACGATACTTTCCTTCTCGAAGTTGCCGATGCAGACGACGCGAAGGCTGCTGAGATCCTCGATCAGATCCGCACACTCATCGACGGTTAGATAAAAGAGCTTAGGCGCCGTGATCGCGACAGTTCCTTGCCGCCGGATGGGGACTTCCGCTATCGAACCGGAGGACGGATTTCATGCTTCGAAATACCCACAGAGCTGCGGACATCGGGTCCGGCCGCGAAGTTCGGTTGCGTTCTCCACTCCCACATAAGAAGTGCGGCGACACAGCACTGCTACCCAGGAAATGATCAAAACCCCGGTGACATGCACATAGTGCAGAGGCCGATCCGGGGTCTTCGATAATAATCCTACAGCACTTCCACATCAAAGCTCTACAGAACCGCCGGAGTGAGATGCCCAACCGTTCCACAGCCCTGATCCAGAGCCTGAATACACTGCTCACTCCCGAACGCCTCGCACCGTACAAGGCCGCGGCCGGAGACGACATCGAAGGTGCACTGGATCTCTACGAATGGAACAGTCGCATCAGCGCTGCAGTGTTCGAAGACCTCGGTTACCTCGAAGTCGCGCTACGCAACGCCTGCCACAACCAGCTCATAATCTGGAATCAGCGCGAAAACAACGACGTGCCTTGGTATTTCAGAACAATATTCGGCCAGGAATCCCAGAAGGACATCGAAAAGGCTCGCCGGCGCTCTACTCGAACTGCCGATGTTGCGGGTGTATTGGTACGACTCTGCCCGCAACGGGATCCCGGACGCGCAGCAGGAACGCATCGGCGAACTCCCGAAAGTGAAGCTCCGACTCGGACGGTTCGGCGTCAACGGCGAGCAGAAGGGCGTCGATCTTCGGATCGGCCTCGACCTGGTGGCCCATGCCCGCAACAGGGCATCCGATGTGTTCTTCCTCGTCTCCGGCGACGACGACCTCGCCGAAGCAGTCGAAGAGGCCCAGGTGCACGGAGTGCAGGTCCTGCTGCTCGCGGTACCGACCGCCGACGGTAAAGCGCACGGCGTGAGCCGGCATCTGGTCCGCGGCCGATGACCTCGACAACATCGACGGCGCGGCGCTCGATGCCGCAGTGGTCAAAGTCGATCGCCACCCCGGGCCGGCGCCGAGACCCCCGCACCGGCCGTCGATGTCGACGACGACCGCAGCGGCGGCGCACCCGCCCACTCGCACTCCCCTCGACCTCGCGAGGCCTCAGCACACCCCGACAACGCCGCGACCGACATCGGTTCTGGCGTACAGTGTTTCAACGGGATCGCCCGCCCACAACCCGCACGGGTACGGTGACGACAACGACGAGCACGGCCCACTGATCGACGACGTCGTCTCCCGCGTTCTCACAGCGTTTCAGGAAAGCGCGACCGGTGAGGACCAACTCGAACTTCAGGCGGCGCGGCCCTCGATTCCACCGGACATCGACCGCGCACTTCTGCGGGACGCCTGCGACGTCACCCAGAAGTACGACCTGGACGAGAAGATCCGATACCGGTTGCGGGCACGGTTCTGGACGAAGTACGACCACTCCTGCGCCACGCCGCGAAGCTGACACACACCGACCCCGACGAACACCAGAGCACCGGCGCGAAAAAATGCAGTGCTGCAACAGATTCCGAACACACTGGACTGTCGGTGGGTACTGTCACGATGTTCCCATGGACCCCCGTGATGAACCGTTGACCGTTCCCGACGACTGCGTTCGGTGGTGCAGCGCCCGCGATCAAGGTCTTGCGGTGCTCGACGACATGGCCCTCGTCGACCTCGACTGGTGGAACACCCGCCTCGATCGCCACCGGATCCCGGTGCGGATCGCCGGCCACGACCGCGACGGACACCAGATAGACACCGGGACAGCGTATCTGAGCCGCAGTGATCTTCAGTGCGAGAGCGGCACCCTCGAAGTCGACGGTTGGCGGGATCTGAGCGCCCTCTACCTGTGCGCGGCGTGGCTCTACGCGCACCCGCACCGGGGCCGGGCACGGCGCTTCGTCGACGTCCGCACCCCGAGCACCCCGGATCAACCGTTCCGGGTCATCACCGAAGCGTTCGCCGCGTGCGAGCGATCCCCGGCGCTGACCGACGCCGGCCCGTTCCGGCAATGGTCCGGATGGCCGAAAACCCCCGGCGTCGGGCCGTCACTGTTCTCGTTGTACTGCTGGGCCACCCACCCCGACAGCATCTGGCGACCGCAACTTCTCGATCAACAATCCGTGTCGACCCTGCTCCAGCACGGCTGGCTGGAAAACCCCTCGGTCCCCCAGTTCACCGTCGCCCGCTACACCCGCTACACCGACCTGCTCCACCACTGGGCCCGACAAGCCGACACCACCGCCGAACTCGTCGAAATGTGGCTCACCCACCACTGGCGCACACAGATCACCGACGCCGACCGGGTGCGCCGCGCTCACCGCAACAACACCTGAACCCACACCCGTCGAGGCACCGGAAAAGACGGGCCCACCTCCCCGAACAGTCTCAGCCGGCGAACGGGGGGCGGCGCGATCTCATCGGGACTGTAAGAACAACGGTGTAACTCTGAAAGGAGATACGCCACTATGACTGATGTGATTGATCGTGAGACAGAGACGAACTCGGCTCAGCCGGGTATCAGCGATGCGCGGCTCAAAGAGCTGGTCGAGCAGGCGCGAGCCGAAGGGCTGCAGTTGACCGGAGATGGTGGATTGCTGTCGAAGCTGACCAAGCTAGTCGTGGAGTCCGCGCTCGAAGGCGAGATGGACGACCACCTCGGATACGGCAAGAGCGACCCGGCAGGCAGGGGCAGCGGCAACTCCCGCAACGGTAGACGCACCAAGAACGTGTTGACCGAGGCCGGCCCGGTCGAACTCGAGGTGCCCCGTGACCGGGATTCCTCCTTCGAACCGAAGATCGTGGCCAAGCGGCAGCGTCGGCTCTCAGGCGTGGAGGACATGGTGATCTCGTTGTCATCCAAGGGTTTGACGACCGGTGAGATCGCTGCACACCTGGCCGAGGTGTACGGAGCCGATGTGTCCAAGCAGACGATCTCGACGATCACCGAGCGGGTGATGGAAGGCATGGCCGAGTGGCAGAACCGGCCGTTGGACCCTGTGTACCCGGTGCTGTTCATCGACTGCATCCACGTCAAGATTCGCGAGGGCAACGTCGCCAACCGGCCGATCTACGTCGCGATGGGGGTGACTGTCGACGGCACCCGCGACATCCTCGGATTGTGGGCCGGTGAGCACGGCGACGGGGAAGGGGCGAAGTACTGGCTTCGGGTGTTGTCCGAGCTGAAAAACCGTGGTGTGCAGGATGTTCTGATCGTCGTGTGCGACGGTCTCAAGCATCTACCCGACTCGATCGAGCAAGTGTGGCCACAGACCATCGTGCAGACTTGTGTGGTCCATCTTCTCCGTAACACCTACGCCTATGCCTCCCGCAAGGACTGGTCCGAGATCGCCAAGGACCTCAAACCCGTCTACACGGCGCCGTCGGAGCAGGCCGCGCTCGACCGATTCGCAGAGTTCAGTGACAAATGGGAGAAACGCTATCCCGCGATCATCAGGCTCTGGACCAATGCCTGGGCTGAGTTCGTGCCGTTCCTACAATTCGACAACGCCATCCGGCAGGTCATCTACACGACCAACGCCATCGAAAGTGTCAACGCCCGAATCCGCAGGGCTATCAAGGCCCGTGGACACTTTCCGACCGAGGCCGCGGCCTTGAAATGCGTGTATCTGGCCATCATGAGCCTCGACCCGAAAGGCACCGCCCGCCAACGCTGGTCCAACCGATGGAAGGCAGCACTGAATGCCTTCGAGATAACGTTCGACGGACGGCTGTCTGCCGGACGAAAGTAGTTAGAAATCAATCAATTACACCGTTTTCTGGACAGACCCATCTCATCCGATACAGTCCCAAGGTTCAGCGGCTGGGGAGCCGGCATCGGCCGACGGCCCGTCGGTATGGGGAAGGGGAGAGTCGGCTGTTCAGGGCATTGTGCGCAACCGCAGCGATAAGTCGAGGGAAATTCGCATTCTGTGCCCGCATGGTGGAACCGTTCGGACACGGCGTGCCCGGCGTGCCGAGCGGCGGTCGGCCCCTGGTTCTCGTTTTCCGCTCGGTACTGTTTTCGGCCTTTTCGACGTGAGGAATCGTATGTTCGCTGACCGGTTGAATATGTTGTTCGAGGATTCACCGCGACTCGGTCACCCCGTCACCCAAGCAGAGGTGGCAGACGATCTGACAGCCGGCGGCTGGCGTATGTCGCGGCCCTACTTGTCTCAGTTACGCCGAGGTCTGCGGACGAGCCCTTCTCCGGATGTCGTTGCCGTGCTTGCGGATTACTTCGGAGTCGATCACGACTACTTTTTTCGGCCGGCCGGCAGCGAGTCCACGGACGCGTCGGCCGTCATCGACCGGCTCGAACAGGGGCCGCTGCGGCGCTTGTTGTCCTGCGTGGACGGTCTTTCCGAATCGTCCGCAGGGCTGGTCCTCGACATGGCCGAACGTTTGCGGCGCGCAGAGAAGTGTCCGGCAATCACTGCGGGCGACGGGTGCCACCAAAAAAATCTGACGTCCGGCCGAAGGCGAGTCTGAGATTCACACACGACCACCGATACCGAAACCTCGCGCGGGTCCTGGGACTGGCGCCACCCATTTGGGTCGATTCCGATACGCCCAAGCTCCTGTTTCGTCGGTCGCTGTCGGGTCGGGTTTCTCGGTGCCGCCACACTTGGGGTCGGCTACATCGGAGGCTGCTGCTCTCGCTCGATCGGGATTTGTGAGCTTGTGGCCGTGACGGTCCTCGATTGTTCGGCACTATTGATCTCGACAAAGATGTGACGGCTTTGCCGCCCACGATCGGGAAAAGGGAGTTCACTGATGGGCATGGCGAGTACGGGGCCGCGCACGGTCGTGCCCTCGGGCGTTCGGAATGAGCTGTACGAAATTCTGCGGAGCGGTGGTCCTCGCACCGCCCGAGACCGAGCGACCCTGATTGGACTGGTGAGATGACCGAGCGCAACGGGACGTACGTCGTCGCCGACCGTAAACCCTTGCAACCTCGAGCCGAACGAACGCGAGGAAAACTCCTCGCCGCGGCAGCCGCACGATTCGACGCCGAAGGCTACACACTCGCCAACGTCAACACCGTCATCGCCGACGCCGAAACCACCAAAGGTGGAATGTACTTCCATTTCGCATCCAAAGAATCGATGGCGCAAAACCTCATCGAAGAATGGTCCCGCGCGGTGCACCACGCTTTCGCAGATGCCAAAGCGACCCGATCTACCGCCCTGGCGCAGGTGGAGATGATCTTTCGGATACTCGCCCGCCGCCTCGACGCGAACCAGATCCTCCGGGCCGGAATGAAACTCAGCCTCGAACCCTCGATCGAGGGCTCGCACCAGACCTACCTGCGGTGGGTAGAGAACACCGACGACCTCGTCGCACGCGCCATCGAGGCCGGCGACGTCCGTGAAACCCCGGCGGTACATCGACTCGCCTGGAACCTGTGGGCGGGAACAATCGGCGCCACACAAGCGATTCCCGCGGACTGCGACGAGGTCAGCCTGTCGACCCGAATCGACGATGCCATCGCAGCGCACTTCTCGTCCATCGCGACCAACCACATCTGACATCGAGACCGGCAACACCTCCGGCGAAGACGCGAACCGCGCCGGGTCGGCAAACCCCCACCGCGTGCTGCACCGCATCGGACAGCGTCGAGGGCATCGGAAAGGACGGGCACACCCGGCTTCCCCCGGGCGGTCTCAGTCGGCGGGTGGGGGTGCGCTCGAGGCGATATCGGATCGTCGCCGGATGATCGCATCGAGGGCATCGCACAGGCTGATGCTCTCCTGCAGCAGCTGCATGAGCAGTTGTTGGCTGTGCTCGTCCATCGTGCGGCCCTCCACCGCCATGATCGGGGTGAGCGCGGCGAGCTCCGAATCCGCCTGCGCCTCGGTCACACCTCGCTGTGCCGCCACTACCGCTCTCCTCTCGCTCCCTGATCCAGTCCACCGTCATCGACGGTGGCTCCATCCCATCACCATCAGTACATCGGTGGAGGGAACGACAGCGAGCCTGCCATCGTCGAGTGCTGATTCCACACCATTTTCGTGGACTCCGCGCGGGCCTGAAGCGGTACCACCCTGGCGGATCAATGCCCGGAACGGCCGGCTTCAAGCCTCCGCCGCGCCGGCGACATGGACGTCGACGACATGATTTCGTTCGGCCCACGCCGCACCTACCCGTCGACCCTTGTCGTGAACGGATCGGTGCATCTCACCCACACAGCGCAACTATCGGCGGACGTGCGCGGTACGGATGAGGTCTGCCACAGCGCGCCGGGTCCGGTCGTGCCGGGGGTCGTGGGCGAGGTCGCCGGTACGCACGCGCTCGGTGAGTGCGGCGATCACTTCCGCGCAGGCGCGGGGACTACCCAGCACGATGGGCACCGCCGTCTTCGGGTCCGGCGCAGCGGGGCTTTCGGTCCGGTAACTGATGAGGCCCACGGCATGCGGGGGGACGGTTCGGCGGAACGTCGCCCGCAGATCGTTGATACCCCGGTACAGCCGGTCGAGGTCGGTGAGGGCGACCTCGTCGGCAACGAGCCTGCGTTGCAGAGCGCTGAGCACCGACAGTGCCGCGTCGATGTCCTCGGCCGCGCGGGCCGCCGCGACGGTCGCGCTCATCCGCTCCGGAACCGGTTTCTCCACCACCCGCGTGTGGTCGCGGATCTGCAACCCGATCGCGCCGCGTTCGCCGGCGCGACGCTCCTCGGAGGCGAGTTTGCGGCAACGATCCGAACACCACCGGGCCGGCCGGCCACGTGGCTTGACGGTGACCGAGTTACCGCAGCGTGGGCACAGGTTCGGGTCCATTTCGTCAGCATAAACATTTCGTCGCCCGAAAACATTGTCAGTCTCGTCACCTGAATGCAAGAGGTGTGTGGCACCTGGGGCGAGCGAGAAAGAACCCTTCGGGATAGAGGGCGGTAGAGATCGGTAGAGATCGGTAGATGTGGGCAGAAGCGC
>NZ_JBIRHU010000052.1:0-11959 GCF_044328675.1 Streptomyces sp. NPDC017890 | reverse complement strand
ACACACACACCTCCACACCCGCCACCCGAAGCGCCTCACCAACCCGCTCCCCCAACTCCCCCTCAGCCACCACCAGCCAACGACCCGACACCACATCCGAACCAACCCGCAACGACTCCCACGACACCCGATACCGCAAACCCTCCAACACCACCCGCTCACGCCGCTCACGACGCCACGACGACAACGCCGGCAACACAGCACTCAACGGCTCATCACCAGACAACCGGAGCACTCCGGCAACCGACTCCACGTCCTCGTTCTCGACCGCGGTCCAGAACTCCGCATCCACCGGGTCCACAGCCGCGGCTGCCCCGCTCTGCGCAGGGGCCTCCAGCCAGTACCGCTCCCGCTGGAACGCGTACGTCGGCAGTTCAACCCTGCGCGCACCGGCGAAGAGGGTGTTCCAGTCGAGACCCAGGCCTGCGATGTGGAGACGGCCGAGTGCGGTGAGCAGTGCTTCCGGTTCGGAGCGGTCCTTACGCAGGACGGCGATGAGCTGCGCCTGTCCGGTGAGGGACTCCTGCGCCATACCGGACAGGACACCGTCCGGACCCAGCTCCAGGAAGACACCGACACCCTGGTCCTCCAGCCAGCGCACCCCGTCACCGAAACGGACAGCGGCACGGACATGGCGTACCCAGTACTCGGCGGAAGCGACATCAGCCGAAGCCTCACCGGTCACGTTCGACACGACCGGGATCGACGGCGCGGAGTAGGTCAGCGACTCGGCGACCCGACGGAAGTCCTCCAGCATCGCGTCCATGTGCGGCGAGTGGAACGCATGACTCACCCGCAGCTTCTTCGTCTTCCACCCCAGCTCAGAGAACCGATCCCCCAGCTCCGCCACCACATCGGCGTCGCCGGCGATCACCACCGAAGAGGGACCGTTCACGGCGGCGAGAGACACCTCCGCCTCCCGGCCCTCCAGATACGGAGCCACCGCAGCCTCGTCCGTACCGACGGCCAGCATCGCCCCACCCGCCGGCAACGCCTGCATCAACCGCCCCCGCGCCGCCACCAGCGTCACCGCATCGTCCAGGGACAACACCCCGGCGACATGCGCGGCGGCCAGTTCACCGATCGAATGCCCGGTCACATAATCCGGCCGTACACCCCAGCTCTCCGTGAGCCGGTACAAGGCCACTTCCAGAGCGAACAGACCCGGCTGCGTGTAGCCGGTCTGGTCCAGCAGCTCACCCTCCCCGGCGAACATCACCTCACGCAACGGCCGGTCCAGCACCCGGTCGAACCCCGCACACACCGCATCCAACGCCTCCGCGAACACCGGATACGCCTCGTACAGCTCCCGGCCCATCCCCGCCCGCTGCGACCCCTGCCCCGAGAACAACACCGCCGTCACAGTCGTCTCGTCACGGACGACACCCCTCACCACACCAGCAGACGGAGCACCCTCCGCCACCGCGTCCAGACCCCGCAGCAGCTCCTCACACCCGGAACCGACCACCACCGCCCGGTGCTCCAGCGCCGCACGCGTCGTCGCCAGCGAGAACGCCACATCCACCGGCGAGCAGCCCCCGTCGAGCACCGCCCGCAACCGCGCCGCCTGCGCCCTCAGCGCCGCCTCCGACTTCCCCGACAGCACCCACGGCACCACACCACCATCAACCCGCACCGGCACCGGACCGGCCTGCTCCTCCGAGACCGGCGCCTGCTCCAGGATCACGTGCGCATTGGTGCCACTCACCCCGAACGACGACACACCCGCACGACGCGGACGATCGACCTCCGGCCATTGAATGTTGTCCGTCAGGAGGCGCACTGTGCCCGGCGACCAGTCGACGTGGGTCGACGGGGCGTCGACGTGGAGGGTTTTGGGCAGCAGGCCGTGGCGCATCGCCATGACCATCTTGATGACGCCGGCCACGCCCGCGGCGGCCTGTGTGTGTCCGATGTTGGACTTGATCGAGCCGAGCCACAGCGGCCGGTCGGTCCCGCGCTCCTGGCCGTAGGTGGCGAGCAGCGCCTCGGCCTCGATGGGGTCGCCGAGGGCCGTACCGGTGCCGTGGGCCTCCACCGCGTCCACGTCGGAGGCCGACAGTCGGGCATCGGCGAGGGTCTGTCGGATGACGCGCTGCTGGGAGGGGCCGTTGGGCGCGGTGAGTCCGCTACTGGCGCCGTCCTGGTTGATCGCGGAGCCGCGGACGACGGCGAGGATCTCGTGGCCGTTGCGGACCGCGTCCGTCAGTCGCTCGACGAGGAGCAGGCCTACGCCCTCGCCCCAGCCGGTGCCGTCCGCGCCGTCCGCGAACGCCTTGCAGCGGCCGTCCGGGGACAGGCCGCGCTGCTTGCTGAACTCGACGAAGACGTTGGGCGTCGACATGATCGTGGCGCCGCCGGCCAAGGCCATGGAGCATTCGCGCCGTCGGAGTGCCTGGGCGGCCAGGTGCAGCGCCACCAACGACGACGAACACGCCGTGTCCACCGTCACCGCCGGGCCTTCGAGGCCGAAGGTGTAGGCGATGCGGCCGGAGAGCACGGCGGCGGCGGTACCCGTGCCGAGGTAGCCGTCGACGCCCTCGGGTGCCTCTTGGAGACCGTAGGCGTAATCCTGCCCGTTGGTGCCGGCGAAGACTCCGATGTCCCGGCCGCGCACGGCGGCGGGGTCGATGCCGGCGCGCTCGAAGACCTCCCAGGTGGTTTCGAGCAGGAGCCGCTGCTGCGCGTCCATCGCGAGGGCCTCGCGCGGCGAGATGCCGAAGAAGGCGGGATCGAACCGGTCGGCACCTCGGACGAAACCGCCTTCGCGGACGTAGGCGGTGCCGGGTCGGTCCGGGTCCGGGTCGTACAGTCCGGCCAGGTCCCAGCCGCGGTCGTCCGGGAACGTCGTCATGGCGTCGGTGCCCGCCGTGAGCATCCGCCACAGGCTTTCCGGGGAGTCGACGCCGCCGGGGAACCGGCAGCTCATGCCGACGATGGCGATCGGCTCCTGCTGTTCCTCCCGGACGTCCTGGAGTTGCTGACGCGCGTCGTGGAGGTCGGTGACAACCCGCTTGAGGTAGTCCCGGAGCTTCTGCTCGTTCGTCGTCATTCGGCGCCACCTTTGAGAAAGAGAGCACAGGTATCCGGCGGGGTTCCGGGCTGCCGGCGGGAGCCCCGGGTCAGTCCGCGAACCGGCCGGCGGATTTCCCGGCCGCATGGCGTCGCGAGCCGTCGCGAAGGGGAGTACGGCCATGCCGTGAAGACCGCTGAATTCAACGGATTACGCCTCGCCGTCCGACGCAACGTCGCATCGTCGCCCATCGTTTGCTTTCATTTCCTGCGCCCCCCGGGCCACGTCGACGGTCGGTCGCGCATGGTCTCCGACCACGGGCAACCGTGTGCCGTGGACCCCTCGGAGTCCACGGCACACGATCGGGCGCTTCTCGTGGTCGCGCTCACAGCCCAAGCGCAGGCCTTAATTGGGGAGCCTATGGAGGCCCGGTTTACCCCAACAACCCCTAGCGCCCCGTAGCGGGGACCCCTATGTCACGGGCCGGTGAGGCGACTTGATGTGCGGGCGCGGGGACGGCTGTGGAATTCCCCGCGCCTCCTCGTTCTCCGTATTACGGCCTTTCCGTCAGGGAGCGCCGATGCCCTTGTCGATGATGTCGAACAGATCGTCGTCGCTGGCGTCTGCGACCTGTTCGGCGAGGGCGGAGCGGTCGCCGGCCGCGTCACCGCCGTCCTCGAACTTGGCCAGCAGTGTCCTGAGCCGCGATGTGACGGCGTCGCGTTCCTGGTCTCCGAGGTCGCCCGCGGTCAAGGCGGCCTCGAGCCGGTCGAGGTCGCCGTGGACGGTCGCGGGTGCGGGCCGTACGTCACGCGGCGCGAGCCGTTCGACGAGGAAGTCGGTGAGCTGGTCCGCGGACGGATAGTCGAACATGACCGTGACGGGCAGCCGGCCTCCCGTCGCCGCGCCGAGACTGTTGCGTACTTCCACGGCGGTCAGCGAGTTGAGCCCGAGTTCCAGGAAGCCGCGCTGAGCCGGTACGTCGTTCCTGTCGGCGAAGCCGAGGGCGGCCGCGACGGTGCCGCGCACCAGGTCGAGGAGTACGCGTCGGCGTTCGTTCGGGTCGGCCGCGGCGATCCGCTCCAGCAGGCCGGTCTCGGCCGCCGGTTCCGTGCCCGCGCCCGACGCCGCGCGGCGTGCCGGGGTGCGGACGAGCCCGCGCAGCAGCTCGGACATCTGCTCACCCGGGCCGAGGGCGCGCAGCCCCGCCAGGTGCAGCCGGGCCGGTACCAGGACCGGGTCGTCGGACGCGGTCGCCGCGTCGAACAGGGCCAGGCCCTGTCGGGCGGTGACCGACAGCATCCCCGCCCGGCGGAGCCTGCGGCGCTCGTCGGCGGTGAGGTCGCCGAGAGCCGCCATTCCCGCCGACAGGTCCCACAGCCCCCAGGCCAGTGACTGCGCGGGGAGCCCTTGTGCCCTGCGGTGCTGGGCGAAGGCGTCGACGAAGGTGTTCGCCGCACTGTAGTTGCCCTGGCCCGCGCTACCGAGCACGGAACCGGCTGCGGAGAACATGATGAACGCGGTGAGGTCCGCGTCCCGGGTCAGTTCGTCCAGGTGGACCAGGCCGTCGACCTTTGGGCGGAAGACCTCGTCCACGCGCTCGGGTGTGAGTGAGGACAGGACGCCGTCGGCGAGGACTCCCGCGGTGTGCACGACCGCGGTGAGCGGATGCTCGGCGGGTATCCCGTCGAGGACGCCGGCGAGGGCCGCACGGTCGGCGAGGTCGCAGGCGGCGAGGGTGACCTCGGCGCCGAGCCCGGCCAGTTCGTCCCGCAGCACCGTGGCGCCTTCGGCACCGGGGCCGCTCCTGCTCACCAGCAGCAGGTGGCGTACGCCGTGTTCCGCCACGAGGTGGCGGGCGGTCAGGGCCCCGAGGCCACCGGTGCCACCGGTGACGAGGACGGTGCCGTCGGGGCGCAGCCGCAACCGCTCGCCGGCGGCGGGCAGTGCGGCCCTGGCCAGGCGCGGCACCTCGAGACGACCGGCGCGCAGCGCCGACTGCGGTTCGCCGGAGTGCACCGCGTCGGGCAGCGCCCGCAGCGACGCGTCGGTGCCGTCGAGGTCCACGATCACGAACCGGCCGGGCTGCTCGGCCTGCACGGACCGCACCAGGCCCCAGGCCACGGCTCCGGCCGGGTCGCGCACCGGGTCGTCCGGTCCCGTACCGACCGCACCGTGGGTGAGGAGCACGAGCGTGCTGTCCGACCATCGTTGGTCGGCCGACCACGCCTGCAGGGCGGCCAGGACGCGGTGCGCGGTGTGATGCGCGTCCGCGGCGGTGTCACCCGAGGCCGGGGAGGCGGCGTCGAAGAGGACGGTGCTCGGTACCGCACCGGTCCGGTCCGCGGTGTCGTCCGGATCGGCCCCCGGGTCCAGGACATACCGCTCGTCGCGCACGTCGGCTTCGGTGCCGGCGGCGCGCAGCGCGTCGGCGATGCCCTGCGGGTCGGTGCCGAGTACGCACCAGCGGCCGGCCGGGGCGGCCGGGGGCACGTTCACGGTGGTCCAGTCGACGCGGAACAGCGAGTCCTGAGGCACCGGCCGGCCCGACAGCGCCGCGGCGGGCACCGGGCGGAAGGCCAGGGAGGTGACCGAGAGGACCGCGCCACCGGCCGGGTCGGTCACCTCCACCGCCAAGGCGTCGTCGTCGGCGCGGGTGAGCCGGGCGCGCAACGCGGTTGCCCCGGCGGCCCGTACGGACACCCCGGTCCAGGCGAACGGCGTACGCACCTGCCCGTCACCGGCACCGTCCGGTCCGGAGTCCGCAGCCACACCGTGGCCGGCCCCGGCGTGAACCGCCCTGAGTACGCCTTCGAGGAGCGCCGGGTGCAGGGTGTACCGCTCCGCGTGGGCGGCCTGGTCCTCGTCGAGCACGGCTTCGGCGTAGAGGTCGTCGCCGTGCCGCCAGACGGTCGTCGTCAGCGGGTGGGAGGGCAGGTCGCCGAGCAGTTCGGCCAGCCGCTCCGACGCCACCGGTTCGGCTCCGTCCGGCAGCCAGACGACCGGCTCGGCCTGCGGCAGTGCCTCTCGGGTGAGCACTCCGGACGCGTGTCGCGTCCACTCCCCGCCGTCGGGCCGTGCGTGCACGTCGATCCGTCGGCCATCGGACGCGTCCGGGGCACCCACGACGACCTGCAACTGCAGGGGGCTGTCGGCGAAGAGCACGAGAGGCGCTTCCAGCGTCAGCTCGCCGACCTGGTCGCAGCCGACGCGGTGGGCGGCATACAGGGCGAGGTCGAGCAGGAGCGTTGCCGGTACCAGCACGGTGCCGGCGGCACCATCCGCGAGCCACGGCTGCTCGGCGAGCGAGAGCCGCCCGCTGAGCAGCTGCCCGTCTTCTCCGGCCAGGGGTACGGCTGTAGTGAGCAGCGGATGGTCGATCGCCTCGAACCCGATCCCGGCCCGGGCGTCCTTGCCCGACACACCCTGCAGCCAGTAGCGCTGGTGCTGGAAGGCGTACGTGGGCAGGTCGACGCGGCGGGCACCGGTGCCGGAGAAGTACGCCGGCCAGTCCGGGGTCACGCCCGCGACGTGCAGACGGCCCAGAGCCGTGAGCAGTGCTTCCGCTTCGGAGCGGTCCTTACGCAGAGCGGCGACGAGCTGCACGTCCCCGGTGAGGGACTCCTGCGCCATACCGGACAGGACACCGTCCGGCCCCAGCTCCAGGAAGACACCGACGCCCTGGTCCTCCAGCCAGCGCACCCCGTCACCGAAACGGACAGCCGCACGGACATGACGTACCCAGTACTCGGCGGAAGCGACATCAGCAGAAGCCTCACCGGTCACGTTCGACACGACCGGGATCGACGGCGCGGAGTAGGTCAGCGACTCGGCGACCCGACGGAAGTCCTCCAGCATCGCGTCCATGTGCGGCGAGTGGAACGCATGACTCACCCGCAGCTTCTTCGTCTTCCACCCCAGCCCGGAGAACCGATCCCCCAGCTCGGCCACGACATCGGCGTCGCCGGCGATCACCACCGAAGAGGGACCGTTCACGGCTGCGAGAGACACCTCCGCCTCGCGGCCCTCCAGATACGGGGCCACCGCAGCCTCGTCCGTACCGACGGCCAGCATCGCGCCGCCCGCCGGCAACGCCTGCATCAACCGGCCCCGCGCCGCCACCAGCGTCACCGCGTCGTCCAGGGAGAGCACTCCGGCGACATGCGCGGCGGCCAGCTCGCCGATCGAGTGCCCGGTCACATAGTCGGGCCGGATACCCCACGATTCCGTGAGCCGGTACAAGGCCACTTCCAGAGCGAACAGACCCGGCTGCGTGAACCCGGTCTGATCCAGCAGCTCACCCTCCCCGGCGAACATCACCTCACGCAACGGCCGGTCCAGCACCCGGTCGAACCCCGCACACACCGCATCCAACGCCTCCGCGAACACCGGATAGGCCTCGTACAGCTCCCGGCCCATCCCCGCCCGCTGCGACCCCTGCCCCGAGAACAACACGGCGATCGTGTGCTCGTCTGCGGACGCGCCCTCGTGCACCCCTGTGCCCGGTGCGCCGGCCGCGAGTTCCGCGAGGCGACGGACGAAGCCCGGGTGATCGTCGGCTATGACGACGGCGCGGTGGTCGAGAGCCGCTCGGGTCGTGGCGAGCGAGTAGGCGACATCGACCGGGGCCAGGTCCGGATGGGCCAGGATGTGGGACCGCAGTCGCTGTGCCTGGTGGCGGAGCGCGGTCTCGGTCCTGCCGGACAGTATCCACGGCACTGCTCCGGAAGCCGGCCGGGCCGTGGCGGGCGTACTCGAGTGAAGCTCCTCGGGAGCCTGTTCGATGATGACGTGCGCGTTCGTGCCGCTGATCCCGAACGACGACACACCCGCACGACGCGGACGGTCGACCTCCGGCCACGGCTGGGACTCGGTCAGGAGCTCGACGGCCCCCGCCGACCAGTCGACGTGCGACGACGGCGCGTCCACGTGCAGCGTCCTGGGCAGGATGCCGTGGCGGATCGCCATGACCATCTTGATGATGCCGGCGACACCGGCGGCGGCCTGCGTGTGTCCGATGTTGGACTTGATCGAGCCGAGCCGGAGCGGCTGGTCGGCGTCGCGGCCCTGGCCGTAGGTGGCGAGGAGGGCCTGTGCTTCGATCGGGTCGCCCAGTGCCGTACCGGTTCCGTGGGCCTCGACGGCGTCCACGTCCGCGGGCTTCACTCCGGCGTTGGCAAGTGCCTGGCGGATGACGCGCTGCTGCGAGGGACCGTTCGGCGCCGTCAGTCCGTTGGACAGGCCGTCCTGGTTGACCGCCGTGCCGCCGACGACCGCGAGGACCTGGTGTCCGTGGCGGCGGGCGTCCGACAGGCGTTCCACCAGGAGCAGGCCGACGCCTTCGCCCCAGCCCGTGCCGTCCGCCGCCTCCGCGAACGCCTTGCAGCGGCCGTCGGAGGCGAGCCCGCGCTGGCGGCTGAATTCCACGAAGGCGCCCGGTGTCGACATGACGGAGACGCCACCGGCGAGCGCCATGGAGCACTCGCCGTTGCGCAGCGCCTGCACTGCCAGGTGCAGGGCCACCAGGGACGACGAGCATGCGGTGTCGACGGTGACCGCTGGGCCTTCCAGGCCGAAGGTGTACGAGATGCGGCCGGATAGCACGCTCGCGGAGTTGCCGGTGAGCAGATAGCCCTCGCTGTCCTCGGCCGCGTCGCCGACGTGGTCGCGGTAGTCGGTGCCGTTGGACCCGGCGAACACGCCGACGTCCTGGCCGCGCAGCGAGGTCGGGTCGATGCCCGCCCGTTCGAAGGTTTCCCACGCGGACTCCAGCAGCAGGCGCTGCTGCGGGTCCATGGCCCCGGCCTCCCGGGGGCTGATCCCGAAGAACACCGGGTCGAACTGGGTGGCCTCGTGCAGGAACGCGCCCTCGGAGATGTAGCTCTTGCCGGCCTGGTCGGGGTCGGAGTCGAACAGGTCGTCGAGCCGCCAGCCCCGGTCCGTCGGGAACGGGCCCATGGCATCGGTGCCTGCGGTCACCAGTCGCCACAGGTCTTCGGGCGAACGGACGTCGCCGGGGAAGCGGCAGGCCGCGCCGACGATGGCGATCGGCTCGTCGCTGCTCGTGCCCGTGATGGCCGGTGCGGGTTGTGCGGGAGCGGACCGCAGCAGTTCGCCGAGCATGTGGCCGGCGAGCGCGGTGGGCGTGGGATGGTCGAACACCAGCGTCGTGGGCAGACGCAGGCCGCTGGCGGCGCCGAGCCGGTTGCGGAGCTCCAATGCGGTGAGCGAGTCGAAGCCGAGATCGCGGAAGGCCCTGTCGCGGCCGATGGTGTCGGCTGTGGAACGGCCCAGAACGGCTGCCGCCGCGCCGCGAACGAGTTCGAGTACCTCTCGCTTGCGGTCCGCCTCTGACATGTCCGCGAGACGCTGGCCGAGTGGTGTGGCACCGGTCGCGGCGTCCGGGGTCCGGGTAGCGGTACCCGCATCGGTGGGCAGCTCCGCGAGAATCTCGTTGAACAGCGGCAGCCTGCCGTCGTTTCCGTCGGCGAACCGCTCCCAGTCCACGTCGCACACGCCGAGGAACGCTTCGGCCTGGTCGACGGCGCGTGCGAAGGCCGCCATGGCCCGCTCCGGTGCCATCGGCCGGATACCGCTGCTGCTGAGCTGCGTACGGCGGGCGTCGCTCTGCAGTGCGAGGCCGCTGCCGTCCCAGGCACCCCACGCGAGGGACGTGGCGGGCAGGCCCGCGGCCCGGCGCCGTTCGGCGAGGGCGTCCAAGAAGGCGTTCGCGGCCGCGTAGTTGGACTGGCCCGCGCTGCCGATGGTGCCCGCGAACGACGAGTAGAGGACGAACGCGGTCAGGTCCCGGTCCCGCGTCAGCTCGTCCAGGTTCACCGCCGCGTCCACCTTGGGCCGCAGGACGGTGGCGAAGCGCTCCGGTGTGAGCGCGGTGACGACACCGTCGTCGACGACCCCCGCCGTGTGCACGACCGCGGTCAGCGGGGAGTCCTCGGGCACGGTCGCCAGCAGGTCCCGCAGAGCGTCGCGGTCCGCGGCGTCGCAGGCGGCGATCGTCACCGACACACCCTTGGCGGTGAGTTCGGCACGCAGTTCGTCCGCGCCGTCGGCGGACGCGCCCTGCCGGCTGATCAGGAGCAGGTGCTCGGCTCCGTGGTCGGCCAGCCAGTGCGCGGCGTGACCGCCGAGCGCCCCCGTCCCACCGGTCACGAGCACGGTGCCGCGCCCCTGCCAGCCGGCAGCGACGGGCGCCCCGTGGGACTCGGCCCGCCGCAGCCGACGGCCGAGGACGCCCGAGGCGCGCACCGCCACCTGATCTTCACGCACGGCACCGCCGAGCACTGCGGCAAGCCTGTCGTATCCCTGGCCGTCCAGTGTGCCGGGCAGGTCCACGAGTCCGCCCCAGCGTTCCGGATGCTCCAGACCGGCGGACCGGCCGAATCCCCACAGCAGCGCCTGCGCCGGGTCGGCCGGAGGCTCGGAGCGCCCGGTGGCGACCGCACCGCGTGTGACGATGTGCAGCGGCGCGTCGACCCCTGCGTCGCCCAGTGCCTGGACCAGAGCCGCGGTGGCGAGCAGCCGTACGACGCCGTGCGCGTCGGGGTCGTCGCGGTCGGCCGCGGAGGACGGGCCGTCGAGACCGAGCAACGACACCACATGGCCGACTCCGGTGCCGTGGTCGCGCAGCTCACCGGCGAGCACGGAACGGTCGGCGCCGTCGAGGTCCACCTCCAACAGCCGCACGTCGGCGCCATGGGTGCCCAGGGCTGTGCGGACGTCCACGGTTGCGTCGGCGGCGGCGTCTTGCGCCGGCACCACAAGAAGCCATGTCGTTCCGGCCAGCGAGGGAGCCGGGGCGTCGGCGAGCCGCTGCCAGCCGATGCGGTACCGCCAGCTGTCCACGACCGCCCGGTCGCGGCGCTGCCGCCGCCAGGAGGACAGCACGGGCAGCAGCTCGCCCAGTGACCGGTCGGCCCCCTCGCCGGCCATTCCGAGCGTGCCCGCCACAGCGTCGACGTCGCCGCGTTCGACTGCCTCCCAGAACCGCGCCTCCACCGGGTCGGCGGCGGAAGCCGCCCCACCGGACTGCAGCCAGTACTTCTGGTGCTGGAAGGGGTACGTGGGCAGGTCCACGATCCGGCCGCCCGGGAACACGGTCGCCCAGTCCACCGCGAGACCCCGCACATGTCCCTCGGCGAGGGACAGCAGGAACCGGTCGAGACCACCCTCGTCACGCCGCAGCGTGCCGAGCACGGCCGCGTCCACACCGGCATCCTCAAGCGTCTGCTGCACACCGACGGTCAGCACCGGATGCGCGGAAGTCTCCACGAAGAAGCGATGGCCCTGCTCCGCCAGCGCCCTCGTCGCCTCCTCGAAACGCACCGTCTGCCGCAGATTCGTGTACCAGTACTCCGCATCCATCACCGACGTGTCCAGCCAGTCAGCCGTCACCGTCGAGAAGAACGGCACCTCCGACGCACGCGGCTCCAACCCGGCCAGCACGTCCAGGAGTTCCTCGCGGATGGCCTCCACATGCACCGAGTGCGACGCGTAGTCCACCGGAATACGACGGGCACGGACCTCGTCCGCCTCACACCCGGCCAGCAACGCGTCCAGGCCGGCCGCATCCCCGGAGACCACCACGGAGGAAGGCCCGTTGACCGCAGCCACCGACAGCCCGCCGGTCAGCCGCTCCCGGACCTCCCCAACCGGCAGCGCCACCGACACCATGCCACCCAGGCCGGACAGCGCCAGAATCGCCTTCGACCGCAGCGCCACCACCTTCGCCGCGTCACTGAGGGAAAGCGCTCCGGCCACACACGCAGCCGCGATCTCACCCTGCGAATGACCCACCACAGCAGCCGGCCGCACCCCGTGCGAACGCCACAGCTCGGCCAGCGACACCATCACCGCCCACAACACCGGCTGGACCACGTCCACCCGCTCCAACGCCTCCGCATCACCGAGCACGTCGAACAACGACCA
>NZ_JBIRHU010000051.1:0-12810 GCF_044328675.1 Streptomyces sp. NPDC017890 | reverse complement strand
TTGTTGTTGTTTTGTGGGTGGGGGGGGGGGGGGGGCGGGGGGGGGGGGGGGGGGGCCCCCCCCCCCCCCCCCCCCCCCCCCCCCCCCCCGCCCCCCCCCCCCCCGGGGGGGGGGGGCCCCCCCGCCGTTGTGTACGGCTTCCTCAGCCCGACAGCCTGCGGTAGCGGCGGGTCGTCAGCGGCACGAAGACCGCGAGGAGCGCCACGCACCACAGCAGGAGGTACAGCCCGGAGTGCTGCGCGGCCCAGCCGGTGGACTCCGGGAAGTCCTCCGGAATCGGGTTGCCGAACAGGTTCCGGATGGTGTCGCACAGCGCCGTCAGGGGACTCCACTCGGCCACGGCCTTGAACGGCTGGATCATGTACTGACTGCCCACCAGGGCCGACGAGATGAAGGTGAACGGGAACACCCACATGATGCCGAGGCTCTGCGCGCTCTCCAGCCGCTTGCAGCGCAGGCCGATGTAGGCGCCCACCCAGGAGATCGCGAAGGCGAACAGCAGCAGCAGGCCGTACGCCGCGGCGGCCGACCAGAAGTCGGACCTGATCCGCCAGCCGATGGCGAGACCGCACAGCGACAGCAGCGCGATGTTCATCGCGGTCGCGGCCAGGTCGGAAGTGGTACGGCCGACGAGCACGGCGGTGCGTGAGATGGGCAGCGACCGGAACCGGTCGACGATGCCCTTCTCCATGTCGTACGCGATACCGACCGTGGTGTAGATGCTCACGAACACCGCGTTCTGGCCCAGCATGCCCGGAATCAGATACTCGGGGTACAGGGCGCCGAGCCCGCCGCCGATCACGAAGGCGAAGAGCACGACGAACATGATGGACGTGCACAGATGGGAGATCAGGGCGCCGGGCTCCCGCCAGATGTGCAGCAGGTTGCGCCCGGTGATGATCGAGCCGCTGCGGGCGGCCTCGGTGATGCTGCTCACGACACCTTCTCGGGGACTCGGTCCTGGGTCTCGGCCGACCCGGACTCGGCTGGTTCGGGCCTGCCGGTCAGGGACAGGAACACGTCGTCGAGCGTCGGTCGCTGCAGGCCGATGTCGACCAGCTCCACGTCACGGTCCTCCAACTGCCTGATGGCCGCGCCCAGCGCCTTGACGCCGGTGCTCACGGTCACCGACACGGTGCGTGCCAGCTCCTCCACCACCGGGACGGCCGTGCCGATGCCGGCGAGGACCTCCGTCAGGGCGGCCACGCCACCCGCCGTCGCCGCGACGGCGCGGATCTTGTCGGCGCCGATCTGCGCCTTGAGCCGGTCGGCCGTGTCGTGCGCGATGACCCGGCCGTGATCGATGACGGCGACCGAGTCGGCGAGCTGATCGGCCTCCTCCAGGTACTGCGTGGTCAGCAGCACCGACGTGCCGTCGCCGACCAGTTCGCCCACCTGGTCCCAGGTGTCCAGCCGGCCGCGCGGATCGAGGCCCGTCGTCGGCTCGTCGAGCACCATCACGGCGGGATCGCCGACGAGCGCGCTCGCCAGGTCGAGACGGCGCCGCATGCCGCCCGAGTACGTCTTGGGCGGCCGGCCCGCCGCCTCCTTGAGGCCGAAGCGGTCGATCAGACTGGTGGCGCGGTCGATGGCCGCCGACTTGGACAGGCCGCCCAGCCGGGCGAACATCACCACGTTCTCGTATCCGGTGAGGCTCTCGTCGACCGCCGCGAACTGGCCCGACAGGCCTATCGAACGCCGCACCTCGTGCGGATTCTTCAGGACGTCGTGGCCGTTGACCCAGGCACGGCCGCCGTCCGGCCGAAGCAGCGTGGAAAGACAGCGCACGGTCGTGGTCTTGCCCGCGCCGTTGGGTCCCAGCAGACCGAGGACCTGGCCCGTCGGCAGTTCGAGGTCCACGCCGTCGAGTGCGCGGAACGAGCCGAAATTCTTGACGAGCCCTTCGGCCCGCAGGGCTGTACTTGGCTTGGAAGCAGTCATATTCACCCCGGTAGCCGGTGGAAGCTCAGGCGCCGGGCAGCTCGCGTCGAATGCGCTTTCCCATTGCCTCGGATGGAATTCCAGTCGAACGTGAAGCAGGCCTGCCGCCCGGAAGTCCGATAAGGACCAGGAGAGTTGTATTCCCTGCGGCACTCTGCCGACACTCGACGGCCTACCTTACGGACCACCGGCCGGATGTGGGCAGCGGGCGCGTTTCCGACCTGAGAACAGGGGCATCTAGGGGCGGCCTAGGGGGAGTTCCGCGAGCCGGAGCGACACGTTCGTCTATACATTCTCAAGGTATCCCGACCGAATGCTGCCCTGATTCGGCCCGCCTGATTCCGGCCCCTGGCGGCCGCGGTGTTCCACGTATCGGTGAGTGAGCGGAGCGCAATGACACACGGCCTTGACGAGCTCTCCAACGATTCGCGCGGGGCGGCCTTGCGTATTCGCCTGCGCGACCTCGGCGCGGACGAGCGCGAGCGGCTGCTGACCGAACTCGTGCGCGGCGCCGTCGCCGACGTCCTCGGCCCCGCGGGACCCGGCGCCGTGCCCGAGCGGCAGGCCTTCCGGGAGCTCGGCTTCGACTCGCTCACCGCCGTGAACCTGCACGCCCGGCTGACCGCAGCCACCGGCCTGCGACTGCCCGTCACCCTCGCCTTCGACCACCCGACACCGCGCGCCCTCGCCCATCACCTGCTCACCGAACTCCTCGGCGAGGTGCCCGGCGGGCCGCCCGCCGACGAGCCGGCCGCGGCGGCACCCGGCGAACCCGTCGCCGTCGTCGGCATGGCCTGCCGGTTCCCCGGCGGCATCACCTCGCCCGAGCAGTTGTGGCAACTCCTCGTCGAGGGCGGCGAAACCCTGACCCGCCTGCCCGGGGACCGCGACTGGGACGTCGACCGCCTCTACTCCCCGGACAGCCGCCGCCCCGGCACCACCTACGTCGACAAGGGCGGATTCCTGCACGACGCCGCCGACTTCGACGCCGGTTTCTTCGGCATCTCACCGCGCGAGGCCCTCGCCATGGACCCGCAGCAGCGGGTACTCCTCGAAACCGCCTGGGAGGCGTTCGAACGAGCCGGGATCGACCCGACGGCGCTGCGCGGCACCCGCACCGCCGTGTACGTCGGCGCCGAGGCCCAGGAGTACGGGCCGCGCATCGCCGCCGCCCCGGACGGCATGGAGGGCCATCTCGTCACCGGCACCGCGGGCAGCGTCACCTCCGGCCGGATCGCCTACACCCTCGGACTCGAAGGCCCCGCCGTCACCGTCGACACCGCCTGCTCGGCATCCCTCGTCGCGCTGCACCAGGCCGCGCAGGCCCTGCGCCTGGGGGAGGCCTCGCTCGCCCTGGCCGGCGGAGTGGCCGTGATGTCGAGCCCCGGCGGCTTCGTCTCCTTCAGCCGCCAGCAGGGACTGGCTGCCGACGGCCGCTGCAAGGCGTTCGCCGCCACCGCCGACGGCACCGCCTGGTCCGAAGGGGCCGGCCTGCTCGTCCTGGAACGCCTCTCGGACGCACGCCGCAACGGGCACCAGGTCCTCGCGGTCGTCCGGGGCACCGCCGTCAACCAGGACGGCGCCTCCAACGGCCTCACCGCACCCAACGGCCCCTCCCAGCAACGCGTCATCCGCCAGGCTCTCGCCGCCGCCGGCCTCACCTCCCGTGACGTCGACGCGGTCGAGGCCCACGGCACCGGCACCACGCTCGGCGACCCGATCGAAGCACAGGCCCTCCTCGCCACCTACGGCCAGGACCGGGCCGGCACCGGACCGCTCCTGCTGGGCTCACTCAAGTCGAACATCGGGCACACCCAGGCCGCGGCCGGTGTCGCCGGTGTCATCAAGATGGTCATGGCGATGCGCCACGGCACCCTGCCCCGGACCCTGCACATCGACGAGCCGACCCCGCACGTCGACTGGACCGCCGGAGCCGTCGAACTGCTCACCGAGACCACCGCCTGGCCCGACACCGGCCGGCCGCGCCGGGCCGGGATCTCCTCCTTCGGCTTCAGCGGAACCAACGCCCACGCCGTCATCGAGGAAGCGCCCGCCCCCGAACCCGCCGCACCGCGGGGACCGTCACCCGACCGCGGTGATCCCACCGCGTCCGACCGCGGCCAGGTCACCGCCGGCAGCGCACCCGTCGTCCTGTCCGCACCCGGCGACGCCGCGCTGCGCGACCGGGCCGGCACGGTACGGGCACGCCTCACCGACCACCTCGCCGACCACCCGCGGACGACCGTCGCCGACATCGCACGCGCCCTGGCCGCCACCGACACGGGTGACCCCGCGCGCGCCGTCGTCGTCGCGGGTGGCACCCACGACCTGCTCAACGCCCTCGACGCGCTCGCGGACGGCAGGACCCACTCCCACCTGCTGCGGGGGCGCACCCCGAGACCCGGCCCGCACCCCACCGGCACGACCTTCGTCCTCTCCGGCGGCGACGCCCGGCGCGTCGGCATGGGACAGGAACTGCTCACCGTCTTCCCCGTGTTCGCCGACGCCCTCACCGAGGCGTACGCGCACCTCGACCCCTACCTGGAGCAGCCCTTGGCCGAGGTGCTGGCCGAAGGAGGCCCACGACTCGCCGACCCGCTCTACGCCGACTGCGCCGTGTACGCGTACGACGTCGCCCTGCACCGTCTGCTCACCTCCTGGGGCCTGACCCCGGACCGGCTCGCCGGACACGGCGTGGGAGAACTGGCCGCCGCACACGTCGCGGGCGCGCTGAAACCCGCGGACGCCGCGGCCCTGGTCGTCGCGCACGGCAACCGGCTGCCGCGCCCCGGCCTCGACTGGCTCACGGAACTGATCGGGTTCGCCGAACCGGACATCCCCGTCCTCTCGGCGCTCACCGGCGACATCGCCGACGTCGGCGACGCCGCCTACTGGAACCGACGCCTCGGCACGGACGGCCGGGACGGTGCCACCCCCGACGCCCTGGCCCAGCTCCCGGGCCGGACCGTGAACCTCGGCCCCGACCACCTGGCCGGCGGCGCCCTCGGCGAGACCGAAAGCCTCCTGCGCAGAATCGGAGCCCTCCACACCGGGGGAGTCTCGCCCGACTGGGAGGCCTTCTTCACCGGCTGGCGCACCCGGCCGCTCGACCTGGACCTCGAACCCGCGGACGGCCCGCTGCCGTGGCTGGTCTCCGCCCGCTCGCAGACCGCGCTCGCCGCGCAGGCCCGACGGCTGAGGGACGCCCTCACCGACGACGTACGACCGCTCGACGTCGCCTACTCCCTGGCCACGACACGCGCCGCACTGGAACACCGGGCCGTCGTCGTGGGCACCGGCCGCGAGGAACTGACCAGGGCCCTGGACGCCCTGGCCGGAGGAACCCCGGCCGCCGGCGTGGTGCGCGGCGACGCCTCGGCCCCCGGACCGACGGCCGTGCTGTTCTCCGGCCAGGGCTCCCAGCGCGCCGGCATGGGCGGCGAACTGTACGAGGCGTTCCCCGCCTTCGCCGACGAACTGGACACCGTCTGCGCGAAGTTCGACGGACTGCTGGACAGACCGCTGCGCGACGTCATGTTCGAGGACGGCGAGGCGCTGCACCGGACCGGCTGGACACAGCCCGCCCTGTTCGCCCTCGAAGTCGCCCTGTACCGGCTGCTGGAGTCGTGGGGGCTGCGGCCCGACTACGTCACCGGACACTCGATCGGTGAGCTGGCCGCCGCGCACGTCGCCGGGGTGCTGTCCCTGGACGACGCGGTCACCCTGGTCGCCGCCCGGGGACGGCTGATGCAGGCGCTGCCCGAGGGCGGCGCGATGCTGGCGATCGCCGCCGACGAGACCACCGTGGCCCCCTACCTCCGAGGCCACGAGACACAGGTGTCCCTCGCGGCCGTCAACGGCCCGTCGTCCGTCGTCGTCGCCGGCGACGCGGACATCGTCGCCGACATCGGCGCACACTGCGCGCGGCTGGAACTGCGGACCAAGGAACTGCGGGTCAGCCACGCCTTCCACTCGCCGCGCATGGACCCGATGCTGGACGACTTCCGCCGCGTCGCCGAGTCACTGTCGTACGCGCGGCCGCGCATCCCGGTGGTCTCCAACCTCACCGGGCGGCCCGAGGACGTGGCGTCCGCCGACTACTGGGTGCGCCACGTCCGCGAGGCCGTGCGCTTCGGCGACGGGATCCGCTGGCTCCAGGACCAGGGTGTCGGCGTCTACCTCGAACTGGGCCCGGACGGCGTGCTGTCGGGCATGGCCCAGGAATCCCTCACCGGCCGGCCGACGCTGATATCCGCCCTGCGCCGAGGACGCCCCGAACCGGAAACCCTGCTCACGGCCCTCGGGCGGTACCACGCCGTGGGAGCGGACCTGGACTGGCCCGCGTTCTTCACCGGCCGCGACACCCGCCGCGTGGACCTGCCCACCTACGCGTTCCAGCGCGAGCGCTACTGGCTGAGCCCGTCCTCGGAAGCCACCCGGGCCGCCGCCGTCGGACTGGCCTCGGCCGACCACCCACTGCTCGGCGCCGTGGTGCACATACCGGAGGACGGCGGACTCCTGGTCACCGGACAGCTGTCGCTCGCCTCGTCCGGCTGGCTCCGGGACCACACCGTCGGCGGAACGGTCCTGCTGCCGGGCCCGGCGCTCCTGGAGTGCGTACTGCGCGCCGCTGACCTGGCCGGCTGTGACCGGATCGAGGAACTCACCACCGAGACCCCGCCGGCCCTGCCGGAGCGCGGATCCATCGCCGTGCGCATCGTCGTCGGCCCGCCGTCCGACGACGGAGCCCGGACCGTCGCCCTCTACTCGCGGCCCCTCGCCGAGGGCGACGAACCCGACGACATCGCGGACGGCCCATGGGACCGGCACGCCACGGGTCTGCTGACCGGCACACCGGACCACGGCCTCCGGGCGACCACCCCCGCCGTGTCCTGGCCGCCCCAGAACGCGCAGCCGGCCGACCTCACCGGCCTCTACGAACGCCTGGACGACAACGGACACGACTACGGCCCCGCCTTCCAGGGACTGCGCGCCGCCTGGACACTGGACGAAGACCTGTACGTCGAGGCGGCACTGCCCGACACCGGCCCCGACGACGCCGGCCGGTTCGGCATCCACCCCGCCCTGCTCGACGCGGTACTGCATCCGCGGATCCTCCCCGACGCCGGCGAAAAGGGCAGGCCGAGGCTGCCGCACACCTGGCGCGGAGTGACACTGCACGCGGTCGGCGCGGGCGTCGTACGGGCCCTGCTGCGGCCCACGGGCCCCGACACGGTGTCCCTGACGGTGGTCGACGCCGAAGGCCTCCCGGTGCTCCGCGCCGACTCCGTGCTCCTGCGCGAGGCGACCGGCGCGGCCGCCGCCGCGAAGGCACGCGGCGACCTCCTGTACCGCGTCGACTGGGCCGAACTCCCGGCCCGTCACCGGCCCGATGGCGACACCACCGCCTGGGCCCAGCTCGGTGACGCGGGACTCGACGGCGTACCGTCCCATCCCGCACCCGACGCGCTCCCCGACGACCCGCCCGACGTCGTGTTCGCCGCGATCACCGCGGCCGGCAGCGACGGACCCGCCGGCGCCACCCACCGCGCGCTCACGCTCCTGCAGCAGTGGCTGGCCGAGCCACGCCTCGACGAGACCCGCCTCGTCGTGCTGACGCGGGGCGCGGTCAGCACCGGAGTGGACGAGGACGTCACCGACCTGCCGGGAGCGGCCGTCTGGGGTTTGCTCGGCTCCGCGCAGGCCGAGAACCCGGGCCGGTTCGTCCTCGTCGACCTCGGCGCCGACGACCACGGACCCGCCGTGACCGACGCACTGGCCGCCGTACTGCACTCCGGTGAACCCCGCACGGCCGTCCGCGACGGCGTCCCGCGAGCGCCCCGCCTCGCCCGCGCCGCCACCGGCACCGCACTCGTACCCCCCGAGGGCACCGCGCCCTGGCGCCTCGACAGCGGCGCGCGCGGCACCCTCGACAGCCTCGCCCTCGTACCCGCGCCCGAGGCCGCGGCAGAACTCGCCCCCGGGCAGGTACGCGTGGCCGTGCGCGCGGCCGGCGTCTCCGTCCCTGACGTGACGAGCGCGCTGGGCCTGCGGCGAGAGGGGACGGCCCTGGGCGGCGAGGCCGCGGGCATCGTCGTGGAGACCGCCCCCGACGTCACCGACCTCACCCCCGGCGACCGGGTCCTCGGACTCGTCGACCGGGCCTTCGGCACCCACGCCGTGGCCGACCGGGCCCTGCTCGCCCCGACACCCGACGGCTGGTCCCACGAGCGGGCCGCCGCCACCCCGCTCGCCTTCCTCACCGCCTACCACGCCCTGGTCGACCTGGGCGGCCTGCGCGAGGGCGAGTCCGTCCTCGTGCACCGCGGCACCGGCGACATCGGCATGGCGGCGATCCAACTGGCCCGGCACCTGGGCGCGGAGGTGTACGCCACCGCCGACGAGGAACAGTGGGACGCCCTGCGCTCCCTGGGCCTCGACGACGAACACCTCGCCTCCACGCACACCCCCGCCTTCGAAACGGCGTTCCTCGAGACGACCGGCGGACGAGGAGTCGACCTCGTACTCGACACGTCGGCCCGGCAGTCCACCGACCCCTCGCTCCGGCTGCTGCCACGAGGCGGACGGTTCCTGGCGACCCACCCGGCCGACCCCCGAGAGCCGGACGCGACCGGCGCGTCACACCCCTCCGCCAACCAGCCCTCCGTCGCACCCCCCGCCACCGCCCACCCTGACGCCGGGCACCCCGTAACCGCCCACCCTGACGCCGGGCACCCCGTAACCGCCCACCTCGACGCCGCACACCCCGGCGTCGCGTACACGGCCGTCGACCTCCGCCGGGCGGACCCGCGGCGCGTCCAGGAGATGCTCACCGAAGTACTGCACCTGTTCGCAACGGGCGTCCTCCAGCCCCTCCCGGTCAGGACCTGGGACGTACGCAGGGCACGGGACGCCTTCCGCCGCGCCGGACGGCCGGAGCACACCGGCAAGACGGTCCTCACCGTGCCGCACGCCCTCGACCCCGAGGGCACGGTGCTGATCACGGGCGGCACCGGGACGCTGGGCGCCGAGCTGGCCCGGCACCTGGCCGCCGAACGGGGCGTACGGCACCTGCTGCTGACCAGCCGCAGGGGACGCGAGGCCAAGGGCATCCAGGAACTGGAAGCCCAACTGACCGAACTGGGAGCCGAAGTGACCGTCGCGGCCTGCGACGCCGCCGACCGCGACGCGCTCGCCGCCACCCTCGCCGCGATCCCCACCACCCACCCGCTGACCGGCGTCGTCCACGCCGCCGGCGTCCTCGACGACGCCACGATCGGATCCCTCACCCCCGAGCGCGTCGACGCCGTGTTCCGCCCGAAGGCGGACGCCGCCCGCCATCTGCACGAACTGACCCGGCACCTGGACCTGGCGATGTTCACCCTGTTCTCGTCGTCGGCGTCCGTTTTCGGCGACGCCGGCCAGGGCAACTACACCGCCGCCAACGCCTACCTCAACGCCCTGGCCCAGCACCGCCGCCGGCACGGACTCGCCGGACAGGCACTCGCCTGGGGCTTCTGGGCCCAGCGCAGCGCCCTCACCGCACACCTCACCGACGCGGACGTCACCCGCATGGCACGCACCGGTACCGGCGCCCTCACCACCGAGGACGGCCTGGGCCTCTTCGACACCGCGAGCCGCACGGACGAACCCCTCCTCGTCCCCGCCAGGCTCAACACCCGCGCCCTGCGCGAGTCGGGCGCCGCGGTCCCGCCGCTCCTGCGCGGCCTCGTCCGCCCGGCGGCACGGCACGCCGCGGCGGGACCCGGGACAACGGGACCCAGCCTCGCCGAACGGCTCGCCGGACTCACCCCGGCCGAGCAGCACACGGCGCTGCTCGACCTGGTACGGGCCAACGCAGCAGCGGTACTCGGACACGACGGACCCGCGTCCGTGGAACCCGGCCGCACCTTCCAGGAACTCGGCTTCGACTCCCTGACCGCGGTCGAGTTCCGCAACCAGCTGTCCGAGGCCACCGGCATCCGGGTGCCGAGCACCCTGGTCTTCGACTACCCCACACCGACGGCGCTCAGCGATCACCTCGCCGCCGAACTGCTCGGCCAGGGCACGCAGATCTCGGCCGCCGCGGCGGTGCTCGCCGACATCGACCGGATCGACGCCGCGATCGGCGCCATCGACCGGGACGACGAGGAGGCGGCACAGATCGCCGCCCGCCTCCAGTCCACTCTCTCCCGGTGGAACACCCAGTACGGCACAGAAGTCGAGGCAGACGGCACGGAACTGGAGTCGGCCTCCGCCGACGACCTGTTCCACATCATCCAGAACGAGTTCGGGCGATCTTGAAATGAGCTCTGTACACAAGGCGGAGCCCGGAAAGCGAGTGGTGAACTGATGTCGAACGAGAAGCTCCTCGACAACCTCCGGTGGATGACCGCCGAGCTGCGGCGCACCCACCGCAGGGTCGCCGAACTCGAGGAAGCGGATCGCGAGCCCATCGCCATCGTGGGGATGAGCTGCCGCTTCCCCGGCGGCATCGACTCACCCGAGCGACTGTGGGACGTCGTCGCCTCCGGCACCGACACCATCGGCCCGTTCCCGCTCGACCGCGGCTGGGACATCGACGGCCTCTACGACTCCGTACCCGACCTGCCCGGCTCGTCCCGGACCCAGCAGGGCGGTTTCGTGACCGACGCCGACCGCTTCGACCCGGCGTTCTTCGGTATCTCACCGCGCGAAGCACAGGCCATGGACCCCCAGCAGCGCCTGATGCTCGAAGCCGCCTGGGAAGCCGTGGAACGCGCCGGCATCGACCCCCTGTCCCTGCACGGCACCCGCACCGGCGTCTTCGCGGGTGCCGTCCACGGCGACTACGGCACCTCCGTGCCCACCGTGTCCGACGACCTGAAGCCCTACCTCGTCAACGGCAACACCGACAGCGTCCTGTCCGGCCGCATCTCATACACCCTGGGCCTCGAGGGCCCCGCGATCACCGTGGACACGGCGTGCTCGTCGTCCCTGGTGGCACTGCACCTGGCGGCACGGTCACTGCGCCAGGACGAATGCTCCCTCGCCCTCGCCGGCGGCGTCACCGTCATCTCCGTGCCCGAGCTGTTCACCGAGTTCGCCCGGCAACGCGGCCTGGCGATGGACGGCCGCTGCAAGGCCTTCGCCGAGGCCGCCGACGGCACCAACTGGGGCGAGGGCGCCGGCGTCGTCGTCCTGGAGAAACTCTCCGCCGCACGCCGCAACGGACACCGGATCCTCGCCGTGCTCCGAGGCTCGGCGATCAACCAGGACGGCGCCTCCAACGGCCTGACCGCCCCCAACGGCCCCTCGCAGCAGCGCGTCATCCGCCAGGCGCTGGCCAACGGCCGACTGACCGCCTCCGAGGTCGACGCGGTGGAGGCCCACGGCACCGGCACCGCGCTGGGCGACCCGATCGAGGCACAGGCCCTGCTCGCCACCTACGGCGACGAGCGCGACGGCGACCGGCCGCTGTGGCTCGGTTCCATCAAGTCGAACATCGGGCACACCCAGGCCGCGGCCGGTGTCGCCGGTGTCATCAAGATGGTCATGGCGATACGCCACGGCCTGCTGCCCAGAACCCTTCACGTCGACACCCCCTCGTCCCACGTCGACTGGACGGCCGGCCAGGTCGAGCTGCTGACCGACAACCAGGAGTGGCCGGAGACCGGCCGCCCGCGGCGGGCGGGTGTGTCCTCGTTCGGGATCAGCGGTACCAACGCGCACGTCATCCTGGAGCAGGCACCCGAGCCCGAGGAGGACGAGGAGACGTCGTCCGAGCCGGTGCCGGGTTCGGTGCCGGGTTCGATGCCTGGATCCGTGTCGGCCCCGGTGGTGGTGCCGTGGGTGCTGTCCGGCAAGTCGGCGGAGGCGCTGAAGGCACAGGCCGAGCGGCTGCTGGCGCACGTCGCGGACCCGGAGGGTCTGACGCCGGTCGACGTCGGCTTCTCGCTGGCCACTTCGCGGGCTGCTTTCGATTGCCGTGCTGCGGTGGTGGGTGGTGACCTGGAGGAGCTGTGCGAAGGGTTGCGTGCGGTTGCCTCGGGTGAGGTGGCCGGGCGAGCGGTGAGCGGCACGGCTCTGGGTGCGGACGGCAAGTCCGTGTTCGTGTTCCCGGGTCAGGGTTCGCAGTGGGTGGGCATGGCGGCGGAGCTGATGTCTTCTTCGCCGGTGTTCGCGGGGCGGATGCGGGAGTGTGCGGAGGCTCTGTCGTCGCATGTGGAGTGGTCGTTGTTCGACGTGCTTGGTGATGCGGAGGCGTTGGAGCGGGTGGACGTGGTCCAGCCGGTGCTGTGGGCGGTGATGGTGTCGCTGGCGGAGCTGTGGCGTTCGTACGGGGTCGTGCCGGCTGCTGTGGTGGGGCATTCGCAGGGTGAGATCGCGGCTGCGTGTGTGGCGGGTGCGCTGTCGATCGAGGATGCGGCGAAGGTGGTGGCGCTGCGGTCGAAGGCGATTCTGGCGCTGTCGGGTGCGGGTGGCATGGTGTCGGTGGCGCTGCCGGTGGGGGAGGTCCGGGAGCGGCTGTCGGACGGGCTGTCGGTGGCTGCGGTCAACGGGCCTTCCTCCGTGGTGGTCTCCGGGGATGTGGCCGGCCTGGACGCGTTGCTGGCCGGGTGTGAGGCGGAGGAGGTCCGTGCCCGTCGTATTCCGGTGGACTACGCGTCGCACTCGGTGCACGTGGAGGCCATCCGCGACGAGCTCCTGGATGTTCTGGCGGGGTTGGAGCCGCGTGCGTCGGAGGTGCCGTTCTTCTCGACGGTGACGGCGGACTGGCTGGACACGTCGACGTTGGATGCGGAGTACTGGTACACGAATCTGCGGCAGACGGTGCGTTTCGAGGAGGCGACGAGGGCGCTGGCGGAGCAGGGCCATCGCTTCTTCGTG
>NZ_JBIRHU010000050.1:0-13867 GCF_044328675.1 Streptomyces sp. NPDC017890 | reverse complement strand
CGCGGGGGGCGCCCCCCCCCCGTTCTCCCAAACCCCCCGGCCGCGCCCCCCCCCCCGGCCCCCGGCGCCCCCCGGCCCCCCGCCCCCCCCCCCCGGGGGGGGGGGGGGCCCCCCCCCGGGCCCCCCCGCCGGTGCGGGGCGAGATCACATGGCGCCGACGCGTTCCTCCGCCTGCACGGTATGTCGAACGCCTCTTTACCGCTCGTACATCTGGAATCGACGTTACCCGCCTGTGGCGGCTGCCGTACGGACAGGAGCGTTGCCGAGACTTCCGCAGGATCAACTGCCCCCTGCAGAAGGAGAACCAGGTGACGCGCTCCTCCATCGTCCGGTCGGTCGTCCTGGCCGTGACCACGGCCCTCGCGGCGACGGCCGTGGCCGTACCGGCCCAGGCCCAGGCCCAGCACCGCACCTCCGGCAGCCCGCTGCCTGCCGTGCTGCCCCGTGCGGAGACGCCGGTGCTGCACGACGACGACGCCGGCGGCAACGCCGACGCGGACGACCCCGCCATCTGGCGCAACACCGCCGCCCCTGGCCGCAGTCTGGTCGTCGCGACCGCCAAGGAAGGCGGTCTGCGCGTGTACGACCTGGACGCGCGGCTGGTGCAGTCGATAGCCGCGCCGCCCGCCGCCGGCGAGGACGACGCCCCGGGCCGCTTCAACAACGTGGACCTCGTCCACGGCCTGCGGCTCTCCTCGGGACGGACCGACCTGGCCGTCACCAGCGACCGCGGCCACGACCGCCTGCGGTTCTACCGCATCGACCGCGAGCGTGCCGGTGGCCCGCTGACCGATGTCACCGACCCCGCCGCCCCGCCCGTGTTCTCCCAGGACCAGGCCGAGATCAACGACCAGCGGACCGCGTACGGGCTCGCGACCTGGACAGACCCTGCCACGGGCAAGTCCTACGCGCTGGTCAGCCGACGCGAGCGAACCAGCATCGCGCTGCTGGAACTGATCCCGGCCAAGGACGGCAAGGTCACGTACCGCGAGATCCGTACGCTGGACCTGCCCTCCGCGTTCCGGCTGCCCGACGGCACCTCATGGTCCCCCTGCGCCGAACCCGACGAACTGCCTCAGGTCGAGGGCATGGTCGTCGACCCCGCCAACGGCACTCTGTACGCCGGCCAGGAGGACGTCGGCATCTGGCGCCTGCGCGCCGACCTCACGGGCACGCCGAAACTGGTCGACAAGGTCCGCGAGTACGGCGTTCCCGGGGTGTACGACGAGGAGACCGAGGAGTGCACACTGGGTGCCGACCCCGGTTACGGCGGCACCCGGATCGCCGCCGACGTCGAGGGTCTGACCCTGCTCACCGAGTCCGACGGCGACGGCTACCTGCTCGCCTCCAGCCAGGGCGACAACACCTTCGCCGCCTATGACCGTGAGCTGGAGGACGCCAACGAGTACGAGGGCGGCTTCCGGGTCGCACCCGCGAGCGGCACCCTGGACGGGTCCGAGGAGTGCGACGGTGCCGCCGCGCTGAACGCTCAGCTCGGTTCCAAGTACCCCAACGGTCTCCTCGTCGTCCAGGACGGACACGACGCCCCCGGAGACGGTGACCGGCCTGCGACCAACTTCAAGTTCGTCGACCTCGGCAAGGTGATGGACGCCCTCGACGACTGATCCCCCTCACCCGGCGGGCCGCCGCCCGGGAGAGCACGTGCCCAAGCTCGGTCGGCGGAGGCGGACTACGCTTCGCCACGCAGTACCCGCGGTGGGCGGGGGCCCGAGGACGGCCGGGTCCGGTGCGGGGCACTCGGATGCTCTCCAAGGCGGCGGCGAACTGGGGGCTGTCACCTCGCCGGCCTGCGGTGAACAGCAGTGACAGCGGCCGCTGCCCTTGTTCGCAGGGCAGGTGGATCCTGGTGACGAAGCCGCCGTCGGTTCCACGTCAAGGTGCTCGCCCCCACCATGCTCACCCGCGCCGCCGTCGCGGCCCGCTCCTCCTCCGGCTGCGCCGGCTCGGCCTCACGCTCGCCCGTTCCGTGCCATCGGGCACCCCCGGCGCCCCTGCACCTCTGAACGGTATTCCCGGCCCAGACGGCCAGGACGACCGCCGCTGACGCACAGACCCCTGACGCGGCGCCGAACGCGGCCCGCGGCTACAGGAGGACGAGCAGCTTGGTTCCGGGGACCAGCTTCCGATTGACCGAGGTCGACTGGACGAACACGGTGTATGCCGCGTTGCTCCCAGGGGCCACCGTCACCTCCGTCTCCGGCAGGCCGAGGAGCTGCCGGGCGGCGGGGCCGGTGAACACCTTTCCGGTCATGCGGCCGGTTGCGGGATCCTTCTCCGCCACGGCGATCTTCTTCTTGGCCTGGATCTTCTCGCGCTTGGAGAGCTCGTAGAAGGCACAACCGGTCTTGTACGGGTGCCCGGCGCTGGTGACGAAATCGCGGATCGACGTCTGCTGGTCCACGGGGATCAGTACGTACTTGCCGGCGTCGAGGGACTGAAGGCTGGACTTCACGTCGGCCGTGCTGAGGTCCTGGCCCATCGCGAAGAGGTTCCTGGTTCCGCGCACCCCCTGCTCACGGTCCCGCAGGAACCTCGTGGCGGCCGACTTGACGGTGCCGATGGCCTCTTCGACGCCCTGGGCGGAGTCGGCGTCCCAGATGGAGATGTTGCCCGTCGGGAAGCCGTACTGCTGAGCGGTGCGCTTGGCCAGGGAGTTCGGCACCATGATGGCCGAGGTCCAGTGATCGGGCAGGCTGTTCATCTTCTCCCCGATTCTGCTCCGCCACGACTCCAGGACGGCGCGGCCGTCGGGAAGGTGGTCGTGGCGCGAGCCCGTCCTGTCCGCGCCGGAGGCGTTCTCCTCGCCGTCGGTGACGACGACCTGGAGGAAGCTGTGCTCGCCGTACTCCTCCCATATGTGACCGAGGTCGTCGAGCGCCTTCACCGACGCCTGGATCAGTGCGGTCGCGCCGTTCTCGACGGTGTACAGGCCCCGCATGGACGGCAGGTGCTTCACGTCCATGTCCCACACCAGGTTCTCGACCAGGTGGTCGAAGGCGTAGAGACTGATCCGGGTCTCGTGGCCGAGTCTGTCGGACTCCTCCTTCAGCCCCTTCACGAACTCGTCCACCACACGGATGAGCTGCTCCGAATGGCCCCTCATCGAGCCGGACTTGTCGATGACGAGAGCGACGTGGTTGACGAAGTGCTTCTTGAGGCGGTCCTTGACCGTTGCGCTCATCGCGCCAATCCCCTTCCGTTCGTTTCCCCGTGGGACCGCGACGGTGCCCTGCGGAGACGCGGCTTCCTGATGAAGGCGAGCCGGTTGATGTTTCAGCAGTCCAAGTCGAGTCGTCGAGCGTCGGCGTGCACCGCGTGACGAACGGATCGCCACGGGAGTCACGGAACGCCCTCTTCCGTCGGCAGGCGTCTCACACCGGGCTCGCGCAACCCGGCGTGGACTCCAGTCCGTTCGGATGATGGCTTCACTGTATGGGGCAGCACTGACAACGCATGGCGTCGTCGGCCTGACTTCCAGGGCCGCGGCAGTGCCGGGCCGCTGGACGGCGTGCGCGTGGTCGAGCTGGCGGGCGTCGGCCGTCCCGGACCCGCACCGCTCGCCGGCGACCCGGCCCACGACGTGACCAACCGCAACAAGCGTTCGGTCCTGGTCGACCTCAAGTCGCCCGAAGGACCGCTGACCGTGCGGGCGCTGGCGGCGCGCGCGGAGATCCTGGTGGAGGGGTACCGCCCGGGTGTCGCAGAGCGGCTCGGGGTCGCGCCGGGCCGGACATGCGCCGCCGCCGTCGCTCCCAGTGACTGGACTTGATCGAACCGGACCGGTCTTCGCTGCTTCCGGAGCGGAAGCTTCACCGGCTTATCGGGCTGTCGTACGAGGTCTCATACCAGAGCGGGACGTTGCCCGGGGGACTTTGCCAACTGCCCATCGCACAGGATGCGCAGGCGGCTACTGTCAGTGTCCGTCGGGTGACGTAGGGCCGGTCCAGAACCCCCGGTCCGTTCGGCCGACACCGCGATGACGCGTGCCCGCGTGGCGTCACGTGGCCGCGTGGTATCCGCCACCACGCGCGATCACCAGGGCCCGATCCGGGCCCGACGGACCAACGGACCAGTACGAGGACCCCGATGTCTCACCTCCGCGCCCCGGCCGCGCGAGCAGACCGCCGTGAGGGCGGACGGCACGGCCGGCCGGCCTCACGGACCGCCCCCGCGCTGCCCGAGACCCACATACGGCCCCCACTCCTGCGTCTCGCCGTGCTGCCGCCCGTCGCGGTCGCCCTCAGCGCCTGTGCGGTGGTCCTGTTCACCGTCCGGTCCACCGGCACCCGGCCCGGCCTCGTGCTGTGGGTCGTGCTCGCCGGCGCCGTCTCGGTGACCCTTGCGGCCGTGGTCATCGCCGCCGTCGCGGCCGACCGCGTCGCGCGGTCAGTGCACGAACGCGTCGGCGCACTGCGCCGCAGTACCGCGCGCGGAGAGGGTGAACTGCGTGCCGTGGTCGAGGCGTTGCGCCGCGGCGAGACTCCGCCCCGGCACAAGCCGCGCGGCGGACCGCCGGACGACGCCGACGACTTCGAACTGCTCGCCGCAGACCTGTCCCGCGCCCACGACGGCGCCGTCACCGCCGTCGTCAGGGCCGCCCAGCTCTCCAGCCAGGCGGGCAGCGAACAGAAGCTGGAGGTCTTCGTCAACCTCGCCCGGCGCCTGCAGTCGCTGGTGCACCGGGAGATCTCCATCCTGGACGAGCTGGAGAACGAGATCGAGGACCCCGATCTCCTCAAGGGTCTCTTCCACGTCGACCACCTCGCCACCCGCATCCGTCGGCACGCCGAGAACCTCGCCGTCCTCGGCGGCGCCGTCTCGCGCCGCCAGTGGAGCAACCCCGTCGACATGACCGAGGTGCTCCGCTCGGCCATCGCCGAGGTCGAGCAGTACTCACGCGTCCGGCTGGTCCCGCCGATCGACGGCACCCTGCGCGGCCACGCCGTCGCCGACGTCATCCATCTGCTCGCCGAACTCGTCGAGAACGCCACCCTGTTCTCCGCCCCGCAGACCCAGGTGCTGATGCGCGCCAACCTCGTCACCTCGGGCCTCGCCGTCGAGGTCGAGGACCGCGGACTCGGCATGCCCGTCGGCGAACAGAGCCGGATGAACGCCCTGCTCGCCGACCCCGACCAGGTCAACGTCGCCCGCCTGCTCGCGGACGGCCGCATCGGGTTGTACGTCGTCTCCCAGCTCGCCAAGCGGCACGGCATCACCGTCCGCCTGCAGACCAACATCTACGGCGGAGTCCAGGCCGTACTGGTCGTACCGCAGGCCCTGTTGGGTACGGAGCCGGGCGCCCTACCCGGGAGCGTGGCCGGGCCGGCGGAGGTCACCGGGACCGAGCCGGTGCCCGCACCGCCGCTCCGGCAGCAGCAGAGCCCCGCGGCCACCGTGGTGCCGCCGGCTCCCGCCGCGCCGGTTCCAGCAGGGCCGACCCCCCTTCCCGCCCCCGCCGCTCCCTTTCCCGCCGCGGCCGCCCCTGCTCCCGCCCCCGCCCCCGTAGTTCCCGCGCCGGCCGTGGTCCGCGGGGCCGACAGCGGCGAACCCGTGCCGCTGCCCGTCCGCGGCGCCCACCGGGACCGGCCCACCCCGGCCGCCGCCGTGCCCGGTGTCCGCGCCGAGGACCGTGGCGTCCTCGCCGAGCACGCCGCCACCCCGCCCGTCCCGCGGCACAGCGTGGTGCGCGGCACCATGGGCAAGCCCCAACTGCCCCGCCGCCGTGCTCAGGAGCACATCGCACCCCAGCTGCGCGGCGGCCCCGCACCGCGCCAGGAGCCCGAGCAGCACGCCGGCCACGACCCCGGACTGATGGCGGCCTTCCAGCGCGGCATCGGCCTCGCGGAGGCCCAGCAGCGCATGGAGTCAACCCCCACGGAGTCGACCCCCATGGTGCCGCGCCACGCAGAGCCGGCCCTGGTGGAGCCGACCCACGTGGGTCGGGACTACACAGCCCCGGCCCACACAGCCCCGGCCCACACAGCCCCGGCCCCCCCGGCCCCGACCCACATGGTGTCGCCGCACATGGAGCCGACCCACAGGGACCCGGCCGGATGACCACTCCCGCGACCACCCCCAGGTTCCTCCCCCTCATCACCCCCACCACCACGACCAGCGCTCCCGCAGACCTTCGTACCCCAAGGAGTCGATCCACCATGGCGAGCGACGCGCCGACCGGCCATGTATCCGATCTCGACTGGCTGATGAGCGGCCTCGTGCAGCGCGTGCCGCACACCTCCAGCGCGGTGCTCCTGTCCTGCGACGGACTGGTGAAGTCCGTGCACGGCCTCGACGCGGACAGCGCCGACCACATGGCGGCCCTGGCCTCCGGGCTCTACTCGCTCGGTCGCAGCGCCGGAGTCCGCTTCGGGGACGGCGGTGACGTGCGGCAGGTCGTCGTCGAGCTCGACTCGACCCTCCTGTTCGTCACCACCGCCGGTTCCGGCACCTGCCTCGCCGTGCTGGCCGGCCGTGAGGCCGACGCGGCCGTACTCGGCTACGAGATGGCGATGCTGGTCAAGAGCGTCCGCCCCTACCTGGTGACCGCACCCCGACAGCACGCAGCCGAACCCCCGGCGATGAGGCCTTGAGGGTGGCCGCGGCCGGCGACGGGCCCTGGCTCGACGACGCGGCCGGACGGCTGGTGCGCCCCTTCACCGTCAGCAACGGCCGTACCCGGCCCACCGTCGCGCTCGACCTGATGTCCCAGGTCATGGCCACGGGGTCGACCCCCCTCGGCTACCTCGGTCCCGAGCACGCGCAGGCGCTCGACCTGTGCCGGGCCCCCCTCCCGGTCGCCGAGCTCGCCGCTCATCTGCGGCTTCCGGTGGCAGTCACCAAGGTGCTGCTGTCGGACCTCGTGGACTGCGGCGCGCTGACCACCAAACCCCCCGCCGCGTTCCACCACAACCCAACGGACCGGGCCCTTCTGGAGGCAGTGCTCGATGGACTACGACGACAGCTCTGACTACGACCACGGATCCGGCCCAGGAGCCGGCCACGACACCGACCCCTTCCCCACCGCGCTCAAGATCCTCGTGGCGGGCGGGTTCGGAGTGGGCAAGACGACCTTCGTCGGCGCGGTCAGCGAGATCGCGCCGCTGAGCACGGAGGAACTGCTCACCACCGTCAGCGCCGCGACCGACAACCTCGACGGAATCGAGAACAAACTCGAGACAACCGTGGCCATGGACTTCGGCCGCCTCACCCTCGACCCGGAACACGTGCTGTACCTGTTCGGAACGCCCGGCCAGGAACGGTTCTGGTTCATGTGGGACGAGCTGTGCGAGGGCGCGCTCGGTGCGGTGATCATCGCCGACACCCGCCGCCTCGATGAGTCCTTCGCCGCCGTCGACTTCTTCGAGGAGCGCGGACTCGGCTTCGTCGTCGCCGTCAACGAGTTCGACGGCTCGTACCGCTATGACCCCGAGGAGGTGCGCGCCGCCATGGACCTCCATCCCGAGATCCCGATCGTGCGCTGCGACGCCCGGATCTCCAGTTCCGGCATCCAGACCCTGCTCACCCTCGTACGCCACCTCATCGCCCACACACCGGCCCCCACGACGGGGTACGGCGCCCGCAGGTGATGCCCAGGCATGCGCAGGTGATCCCCGCCCACACCGCCACGGAGCCGCACATGACGCACGTCCCCAGCGACGGAGCCCGCCCATGAGCTATGACCCGCCGCGCCCGGCCGGACGTCTGCTGCTCACCCCCGAGGACCGGGAGGCCCCCGCCCGGGTGCGACGGCTGCGCCGGCTCGGTCTGGCGGAACGTCCGGATCCGGCCCTCGACGCCTTCGCCGGCCATCTCGCCCGTCTCGCCGAGGCGCCGTACGCGATGGTCAACTTCCTGGTCGAGGGCGGGCAGTTCTTCGCGGGCCTGACGGTGCCCGAGATCCCACCGGTGACGCGCGGGGACGGCACCAGTCCGGAGTTCGGCCGCGTCCAGCCCCGTGACCACGGCTTCTGCCCGCATGTGGTGGTCCGGCGCAAGGCGCTGGTCCTGGAGGACGTGCGCGACTATCCGCGCTTCGCGGGCAACCCGGTCGTCGACGAGTTCGGCATCCGCTCCTACCTCGGAGCCCCGCTCATCGACAGCACCGGGACGGTGCTGGGCACGGTGTCCGCGGCCGACGTGCGGCCCCGGGTCTGGGGAAGGACGGGCCTGGCGACGATCAAGTCGACCGCGGCCGACCTCGTACGGCGCATCGAACGCAGTGCGGAGGACGGACTCCCGCTGTGAACCGCCGGGCGACGGCACAACGGGCGCGAGGGATGCGAAGGGAACCAGGGCGCTAAGGGCGGTACGTGCGCGAGGGCGTGAAGGAAAGCTGCGACCGGGCTTAAGAAAGGCTCGATGGACCCGGCACGGCGCCGTACGGCAGATTGTCCTGCGATTCCCTCCCCTCCCCGGACGCGGGCTGCTTCGGCATGCCCGGCGCCGGGACCTCACCCGTCAGGAGCCGTAGCGTTGAAGGCGCTGGTCAAGGAGAAGGCGGAGCCCGGGCTGCGGCTCGCGGACGTCCCCGAGCCCGTCATCGGACCCGGTGACGTACTGATCAAGGTGCTGCGCACCGGCATCTGCGGCACCGACCTGCACATCCGGGCCTGGGACGGCTGGGCGCAGCAGGCCATCCGTACCCCGCTCGTCGTCGGGCACGAGTTCGTCGGCGAGGTCGTCGACACCGGGCGGGACGTCACCGACATCAAGGCCGGCGACCGGGTCAGCGGCGAGGGCCACCTGGTCTGCGGCAAGTGCCGCAACTGCCTGGCCGGACGACGCCACCTGTGCCGCGCCACGGTCGGGCTCGGCGTCGGCCGGGACGGGGCGTTCGCCGAGTACGTCGCGCTGCCCGCCGCCAACGTCTGGGTGCACCGCGTCCCCGTCGACCTCGACGTCGCGGCGATCTTCGACCCGTTCGGCAACGCCGTACACACCGCCCTGTCCTTCCCGCTGGTCGGCGAGGACGTCCTGATCACGGGTGCCGGACCGATCGGCCTGATGGCCGCCGCCGTGGCCCGGCACGCCGGGGCACGCAACGTCGTGATCACCGACGTGAGCGAGGAACGCCTGGACCTGGCGCTCAAGGTCGGCGTGAGCCTCGCCCTGAACGTCTCGAGGGCGACCATCGCCGACGGACAGCGCGAACTCGGCCTGCGCGAGGGCTTCGACATCGGCCTGGAGATGTCCGGCCGCCCCGAGGCCATGCGCGACATGATCGCCAACATGACACACGGCGGCCGGATCGCGATGCTCGGCCTGCCCGCCGAGGAGTTTCCGGTCGACTGGGCCCGGATCGTCACCTCGATGATCACCGTCAAGGGCATCTACGGCCGCGAGATGTTCGAGACCTGGTACGCCATGTCGGTGCTGCTGGGGGGCGGCCTCGACCTCGCCCCCGTGATCACCGGCCGGTACTCCCACCGCGACTTCGAAGCCGCGTTCGCCGACGCTGCCAGCGGCAAGGGCGGCAAGGTCATCCTCGACTGGACCGCGTAAGTCATCTGCCTTCCTAGGAGCTTCTGAGATGTTCGACTCCGTGCGCGACGACCTGCGCGCCACCCTCGACGAGATCCGCGCCGCCGGCCTGCACAAGCCCGAGCGCGTGATCGGCACCCCGCAGTCCGCGACCGTGAACGTCACCGCCGGCGGCCGTCCCGGCGAGGTCCTCAACTTCTGCGCCAACAACTACCTCGGTCTCGCCGACCACCCCGAGGTCGTCGCCGCCGCCCACGAGGCGCTGGACCGCTGGGGATACGGCATGGCGTCCGTGCGCTTCATCTGCGGCACCCAGGAGGTCCACAAGGAACTGGAGGCCCGACTCTCCGCGTTCCTCGGTCAGGAGGACACGATCCTCTACTCCTCCTGCTTCGACGCCAACGGCGGCGTCTTCGAGACCCTCCTCGGCCCCGAGGACGCGGTGATCTCCGACGCCCTCAACCACGCCTCGATCATCGACGGCATCCGCCTGTCCAAGGCCAGGCGCCTGCGCTACGCCAACCGTGACATGGCCGACCTGGAAGCCCAGCTCAAGGCCGCCGGCGACGCCCGTCGCAAGCTGATCGTCACCGACGGCGTCTTCTCCATGGACGGCTACGTCGCTCCGCTCGCCGAGATCTGCGACCTGGCCGACCGCTACGACGCCATGGTCATGGTCGACGACTCGCACGCCGTCGGCTTCGTCGGCCCCGGCGGGCGCGGCACCCCCGAACTGCACGGCGTCATGGACCGCGTCGACATCATCACCGGCACCCTCGGCAAGGCGCTCGGCGGCGCCTCCGGCGGCTACGTCGCCGCCCGCGCCGAGATCGTCGCCCTGCTGCGCCAGCGTTCCCGGCCGTACCTCTTCTCCAACACCCTCGCCCCGGTGATCGCCGCCGCCTCCCTCAAGGTGCTCGACCTGCTGGAATCGGCCGACGACCTGCGCGTGAGGCTCGCCGAGAACACCGCGCTGTTCCGCCGCCGGATGACGGAGGAGGGCTTCGACATCCTCCCCGGTGACCACGCCATCGCGCCGGTGATGATCGGCGACGCGTCGCGGGCGGGCCGCATGGCGGAGCTGCTGCTGGAGCGCGGGGTGTACGTGATCGGCTTCTCGTACCCGGTCGTCCCGCAGGACCGGGCCCGCATCCGTGTGCAGCTGTCCGCCGGGCACTCGACGGACGACGTGCACCGCGCCGTGGACGCTTTCGTGGCGGCGCGCGCGGAGCTGGACGCCTGAGACCGGCGTGACCTGCGGCCACGGGTGCCGCAGGTGCGGCGGGTGAGAGAATCGATCCCGTGATCGAAGCGCGGCGGCTGCACATCCTCCGAGCGGTGGCGGACCACCGCACCGTGACGGCGGCTGCCGCCGCGCTGTACCTCACCCCGTCGGCGGTCTCCCAGCAGCTGACCGCCCTGGAGCAGGAGACGGGCCACCGCCTGGTCGAGCGAGGCGCCAAGGGTGTACGGATGACCCCGGCCGGCGAGATCCTGCTCAGCCACACCAACGCCGTCCTCGCCCAGCTGGAGCGGGCCGAGGCCGAGCTCGCCGCGTACAGCTCGGGCGAGGCCGGCACCGTGACGGTCGCCTCCTTCGCGACCGGCATCGCCCTGGTCGTCGCGCCCGCGCTGGCCCGCCTCGCCGAGTCGGCACCCGGCATCCGCATCCGGGTCCAGGACGCGGAGGGCGACGCCAGCCTGCCGATGGTGCTCGACCGGCAGGTCGACGTGGCCGTCGCCGTCGAGTACCGCGGGGCGCCGCCCGCCGACGACCCGCGCCTGACCCACGTCCCCCTGTACGCCGAGCCCTTCGACGCGGTCGTCCCGGTCGCCCACCGCCTCGCCGACGCCGACGAGGTGCCGCTGGCGGAGCTGGCCAAGGATCCGTGGATCGGCCCCTACCCCGGTAACCCGTGCCACGACGTCGTGGTTCTGGCCTGCGAGCACGCCGGTTTCCAGCCCCGCATGGAGCACTCCTCGGACGACTTCCGCGCGGTGGTGTCCCTCGCCGCGGCCGATGTCGGCGTGGCGCTCGTCCCGCGTTCGGCGCTGCACGGCACGGACCTCACGGGCGTGGTCGTCCGTCCGGTCGACGGGGTCGCGCCCACCCGCCGTGTCTTCGCCGCCGTACGCCGGGGCGCCGAGGAGCACCCGCTGATCCGCCCGGTCCTGGACGCACTCGACGAGGCGGCCCGGACGTGAGGGTTCGGCAACAGGGCCGTCTCATATTCGGGATAGCTTCCCGTTCATGAGAGACATCGATGGCGCTCCCGATCCCGTGGACGCCCGGCTCGCCGCCCGGCTGACCGAACTGCGGGCGGAACACGGCTGGTCGCTGGAGGAGCTGGCGGAACGCACCGGGGTGAGCCGGTCCACGCTCTCCCGCGCCGAGCGGGCGGAGACCAGCCCCACCGCCTCCCTCCTGAACCGTCTGTGCGCGGTCTACGGACGGACCATGTCCAGGCTGCTCAGCGAGGTCGAGGCGGAACCGGCGCTGCTGGTACGCGCCGCCGAGCAGCCACTGTGGGAGGACCGGTCGGCCGGGTTCGTACGCCGCTCGGTGTCCCCGCCGCACGCCGGACTGCGCGGCGAACTCGTCGAGGGACGGCTCACCGCCGGCGCCGACATCGCCTACGACCGGCCTCCCGTACCCGGCCTGGAACAGCACATCTGGGTCCTGGACGGAGCGCTGGAGGTGACGGCGCAGGACGTCGGGCATCGTCTCGGCACCGGGGACTGCCTGCGGATGCGGGTGTGGGGGCCCACGAGGTTCCGCTGCGCCGGGCCCGAGGACGCGCGCTACGCGCTGGCGGTGGTGCTGCCGTGACCGTGAGCCGCGTCGACGAGTGCCGGCTGACGGAGCTCCTGGAGCCGTTGGCCGGCCTGCTGACCGACACCGTCGAGGCCGGTGCGTCGATCGGCTTCCTCGCACCGCTCGACCGGGCGGAGGCCGTCGCCTGGTGGCGGGGGCGGGCCGCCGCCGTGGCCGCCGGGCGGCTCGCCGTCTGGGTGGCGCGCGAGGGGGAGCGGGTGATCGGGACCGTGAGCCTCGCCCTGCCCGACAAGCCCAACAGCCGCCACCGAGCCGAGCTGGTCAAACTCATGGTGTCCCGCCCGGCCCGCGGCAGGGGTCTGGGCCGCAGGCTCCTGACCGCCGCCGAGGAGGCGGCGGTGGCGGCCGGCATCACCCTGCTCCACCTGGACACCGAGACCGGCAGCCCCGCCGAACACCTCTACCGCTCCGCCGGGTGGACCCGGGCCGGGACGATCCCCGACTACGCGGCGGACCCGGGCGGTGAACTGCGCCCGACGACGCTCTACTTCAAGCGGCTCGGCGCCCCGGCCGTCACCGGGTGATTGTCAGTGGCGGCGGCTACGGTGCCTCACATGCCGGACGCAGAAGACGTACGCCGTATCGCCCTGTCCCTGCCGGACACGACGGAGAAGACCGCCTGGAGCATGCCCACGTTCCGGGTCGCGGGGAAGATGTTCGCCACACTGCCCGAGGACGAGACCTCCATCGCGGTGCGCTGCCCCAAGGAAGAGCGCGACGAACTCGTGCTGGCCGAACCGGAGAAGTTCTGGATCGCCGGCCACGAGGCCCAGTTCGCCTGGGTGCGAACCCGCCTCGCGGCCCTCGACGGCGAGGACGAGCTGCGTGACATCCTCGCCGACTCCTGGCGCCAGGCGGCCCCCACACGGCTGCTGGAGGCCCACCCCCGGCTGGGGCTGCCGACCGGAGGCTGAGACCCCTTCGGGTGCCGCCGTCGCCGGGGCCGGCATGTCCTTCTGGGGCATGACGTGGGCGACCGGCGCGCAGACCCGAATCCCGCCGGACGTCCTCAACCACGTCCACGCCCACGACGTGGCGGGCTCGCTCGCGATGATGCCGGTCGGCCAGGCCCTCGCCGCCCCGGCCGCCTCCGCCGCCCGCGTGCTGCTCGTCCCCGGCGCGAGGAGCTTCGCCGACCGCGCCGCCGCGCTCCTGATACGGGCGGCACGCGGACCGGTGCGGGTCCACACGGTGCGGCCGGCTCCGGCCGCACCGCGGCCCTGCCCGAGCGGTCCCGCGCGGACCAGTGCCGGCTGACGGACCATGTCCCGGAAAGCGATGCGCGACCACGGGCCCGAGTGCGGTATGGTTTTCCTGCGCGTTCGACCAGGGGAAACCCCAGGTCAGGCGGGTAACGGGACGTGGCGCAGCTTGGTAGCGCACTTGACTGGGGGTCAAGGGGTCGCAGGTTCAAATCCTGTCGTCCCGACTGGAGACAGTCGCGAATCGAGGGGGGGGGGGGGGGGGGGGGCGAAAAACCCCCCCCCCCCCCAGGTGGGCGCCGGGGGGCCCCGCCCGGGGGGCGCGCCC
>NZ_JBIRHU010000049.1:0-14179 GCF_044328675.1 Streptomyces sp. NPDC017890 | reverse complement strand
GGGGTACGTGCTGGCTCCGCCCGTCCGGGACCCGGTGCCGCTGTTGGTCGGCGCAATGGCACTGCTGAGCCTCTGGGCCCGCCAGAGGTTCCTGCGGAGCGAGAACGCCGGACACGACGGCTGAGTCCTCGTGCGGCCGCCCCCGTCGGAGCGAAAAGCGCCTGACCGGAGAGCACCCGGGCCAGGCGCCCTTCCCGCCTGTCGACTCCGAGGGGCGGGTGTCCTCAGGTACCTGCTCAGCAAGCGTCGACGCCCGCGTCGGCACCGGGAGGTCCGGCTCCGCGCGCGGGGTCACGGCCCGATGTGGTGGGCCCGGCGCAGGGACTCCAAGGAGTCACGGAGTTTCACGGCGGCCGCCGGTGCCGAGAGTGCGGCCAGAAGGTGCGGGCGGACGGGATCGATGGTGTGCGGGCGTCCCGGTGTCCGCCGGCCGGACTCACGTCAACCCGCGCGTTCCCCGTTTCCAGGATCCGACTGATCGCCGAGCCCTGCAGGTCTACGCTCAGGGCCAGGGATGCGTGGGGAACGAGCTGCGGGCCTGCTCCGGTCTCGCCGAAGCGGGCGGCTCGTTCCACGGATGTCACGCGGCGGAGACGCTGTCCGTTCGTAGGGCCGTGCCGGTGCGGGCGGTGATGTCCTCGACGGTGACTCCGGGGGCGGTTTCGACCAGGGCGAGACCGCCGGGGGTGACGTCGAGGACGCCGAGGTCGGTGATGATCCGGTGGACGCACCGCTCGCCGGTGAGGGGAAGGGCGCACTCGTCGAGGACCTTGGGGGTGCCGTCCTTGGCGGTGTGTTCCATGAGGACGATGACGCGGCGGGCGCCGTGCACGAGGTCCATGGCACCGCCCATGCCCTTGACCATCTTGCCGGGGATCATCCAGTTGGCGAGGTCGCCGCGGGCGGAGACCTGCATGGCGCCCAGGACGGCGGTGTCGATGTGGCCGCCGCGGATCATGCCGAAGGAGAGCGCCGAGTCGAAGAAGCTCGCGCCCGGCAGCACGGTCACGGTCTCCTTGCCCGCGTTGATCAGGTCGGGGTCGACCTGGTCCTCCGTGGGGTAGGGGCCGGTGCCGAGGATGCCGTTCTCGGAGTGCAGGACGACGTGGACGCCGGGCGGGAGGTGGCCGGGGACGAGGGTGGGCAGGCCGATGCCCAGGTTGACGTAGGAGCCGTCGGTGAGTTCGGCGGCGGCGCGGGCTGCCATCTGGTCACGGGTCCAGCTCATGGGCGTACGGTCCTCTTCTCGATGGGCTTGTCGGCGGCCTGGGCGGCGGTGAGAGCCACGACCCTCTGGACGTAGATGCCGGGGAGGTGGATGTCGCTGGGGCGGAGGGTGCCCGGTTCGACGAGTTCCTCGACCTCGGCGACGGTGACGCGGCCGGCCATGGCGGCGAGGGGGTTGAAGTTGGCTGCGGCGTGCCGGAAGACGAGGTTGCCGTGCCGGTCGCCGCGCCAGGCGCGTACGAGGGCGAAGTCGGTGGTGATGCCGTGCTCCAGGACGTACGGGCGTCCCGCGAACTCCCGGGTCTCCTTGGGCGGGGAGGCGACGGCCACGGTGCCGTCGTCCGCGTACCGCCAGGGCAGGCCGCCCTGCGCCACCTGGGTGCCGACGCCGGCCGGGGTGTAGAAGGCGGGGATGCCGGCCCCGCCGGCGCGCAGCCGTTCGGCGAGGGTGCCCTGCGGGGTGAGTTCCACTTCCAGTTCGCCGTTCAGGTACTGGCGGGCGAACTCCTTGTTCTCGCCGACGTAGGAGCCGGTGACGCGGGCGATGCGGCCGGCGGCGAGGAGGACGCCGAGCCCGCGGCCGTCCACGCCGCAGTTGTTGGAGACGACTTCCAGACCGGTCGTGCCGTGCGCGTGCACGGCGTCGATGAGGGCGGCGGGGACGCCGGAGAGGCCGAAGCCGCCGACGGCGAGCGAAGCGCCGTCGGGTATGTCGGCCACCGCCTCGGCGGCGCTGCCGCGGACCTTGTTCACGTGCCGGGTTCCTTTCGGGAGACGTTCAGGGGGTGAGCGCCGGGCAGGACGGTGGACCACCCGCCGTCGACGACGAGGTGGGCGCCGGTGACGTACGCGGCCTCGTCGGAGGCCAGGAAGACGGCCGCGTTCACGACGTCGTCCGGGCTGCCCGCCCGGCCCAGCGGGATGCGGCGGGCGATGCCCCGCATCGGGTGGTCGTCGGCGAGCGGGTCGGCGCGCGAGCCGTCGGTGCCGGTCGTTCCGGGGCTGACGCAGTTGACCCGGACGCCGTACGGGGCGCCCTCCGCGGCGAGTTGCCGGGTCAGCGCGATCACCGCGCCCTTGGACGCCGCGTGCGCGGTGCGCGGGCTGGTGAGGGAGCCGGTCAGGGCGGCGGTCGAACCGATCGTCAGCACGCAGCCGCGGCTGCGGAGCAGGTGCGGCCAGACGGCCCGGACCGTCAGCCGCACCGAGTCCAGCTCGGCGCGGGTCGTGGACGCGAAGTCCTCGCAGGACTGCGAGCCGGTCGCCCCGCAGCGGACGGCGTCGGCGTTGACGCAGACGATGTCGACACCGCCGAACGCGTCCACGGCCTCCTCGGTCCAGGACCGCACGGAGTCCTCGTCGGTGACGTCCAGGGGGCCCGGTGTGAGGATCGTGCCGCCCTCGCGGGCGACCAGCCGCTGTGTCTCCAGCGCCTCCTCGTGCAGCAGGTCGCCGCCGACGACCAGCGCGCCCTCGGCGGCGAAGCGCAGGGCCGCCGCCCGGCCCTGTCCGCGGGCGGCGCCGGAGATCAGGGCCACCTTGCCGTCGAGCCGTTTCACGACGCACCCTCGCGCAGGGCGTCGGAGACCGACTTGACGCCGCCGTGCGCGGTCAGGCCGCCGTCCACGGGGATCTCCGCGCCGGTGATGAACGACGACTCGTCCGACAGGAGGAACACGACCAGGGGCGCCACCTCGTCGACGGTGCCGGTGCGGCCGAGGGGTGTCTCGCGGAGGTTGGCTTCGCGGAACGCGGGGGCGGCGGAGGCGGTCATCTCGGTGTCGATGTAGCCGGGGTGGACGGTGTTGACGCGGATGCCGCGGGGCCCGAGTTCCAGCGCGGCGGTCTTCGACAGTCCCCGCAGGCCCCACTTGCTCGCGGTGTAGGCGACCGGGTAGTGGGCGGTGAGCGCGGCCGACGAACCGACGTTGACGATCGAGGAGCCCGGCGGCATCAGCGGGCTCAGGTGCTGGATGCCGAGCAGCGGACCGGTCACGTTGACCGAGTGCACCCGCTCGAAGTCCTCGGCCCGCACCTCATCGACCCGAGCCCGCCAGGTGACGCCCGCGTTGTTCACCAGGCCGTGTACCTGCCCGTACGCCTCGCGCAGCTCGGCGGCCAGTTCCGCCCACTCCTCGCCGCTGGTGACGTCGAGGCGGCGGCACCGCGCGTCCGGCGACACGTCGGTGGCGATGACCCGGGCGCCCTCGCGGGTGAGGGCATCGGCCTCGGCGGCGCCCTGGCCGCGGGCGGCGCCCGTGACCACGACGACCCTGCCGAGCAGCCTCTTGGGGTGCAGGTCGCTCACGGCCGCTCCCGGCCGCGCCGCCGGCCGGTCGGCAGGGGCACGGGCGCCACCCCGGGGACGACGGTGTTCGTGAGCGTGCCGATGCCCTCGACGGTGAGGGTGACGGTGTCGCCGGGCTTCAGCGGCGGCGGGGACTGCTCACCGCGCCGGCCCCACAGTTCGGCCAGGCAGCCGCCGTTGCCGCAGGTGCCCGAGCCGAGGACGTCACCGGGTACGACGCGGGTGCCGCGCGAGGCGTACGCGGTCATCTCCTCGAAGGTCCAGCTCATGTTGGACAGCAGGTCCTCGCCGACCTTCTCGCCGTTGACCTCGGCGGTCAGCGCCAGGCGCAGGAACCCCTCGGCGTCCCGGTACGGCTCCAGCTCGTCGGCGGTGACCAGGTACGGGCCGAGGGCGGTGGCGGTGTCCTTGCCCTTGCAGGGACCGAGGCTCACCTTCATCTCCGCGCTCTGGAGGTCGCGCGCCGACCAGTCGTTGAACACCGTGTAGCCGACGATGTGGTCGCGGGCCTGCTCGGGGGTGAGGTCCCGGCCCTCCCGCCCGATCACCGCGCCCACCTCCAGCTCGAAGTCCAGCACGGCCGAACCGGGCGGCACCGGGATGTCGTCCCGGTGGCCGTAGACCGCGTGCGGGTTGGTGAAGTAGAAGGTCGGCGCCGCGTACCACTGGTCGGGGACGCCGGCGACGCCGTCGACGGAGCGGCGTACGCCTTCGACGTGTTCCTCGAAGGTGACGAAGTCCCGTACGGAGGTGGGCCGCAGCGGGGACAGCAGCCGTACCTCGGAGACATGCGGACCGGGCGGAACGTCGAGCGCCTGCCGGCCGGCGGCGAGCAGCCCGGGCAGGCCGTCGGACTCCGCGAGCAGGGCGGACAGGGAGGAGACTCCCGGCAGCGGGAAGAGGGTGCCGTCGTCCTCCACGACGGCCACACGGTGACGGTGTCGGTGTTCGTAGGCGGCGAAACGCATGGTGCGGCTCCAGTGGAGGGGCGGCCGGGGACAGGCGGGCGACGTCGACGGTGGCTCCCGGCGTGCGGGGAACCGGGGACGCGACGGTGTGGATCGGTCAGGGCGTGGCCACCACTGCCGCGTCCCCGGCGAGGGGGAGAGGATCAGACCGGCGGGGCCACGAACACACCGCGGTCGGGGTCGTTGAAGGACTCCTTGGCGACGAGTTCGTTCATGGGGTTGGCGGTGCCCCACTGGTCGGTGACCTCGGGCTGGGAGAAGTCGTAGACGTGCGGGTGCCAGGTGTCCTCGTCCAGGCACTCCAGCTCGGTGGTGTACTCGACGGTGTTGCCGTGCGGGTCGAGGAAGTAGGTGAAGGTGTTGTCCCCGGCCATGTGCCGCCCGGGGCCCCACACCTTCTTGAAGCCCGCCCGGATGACACGCCCGGAGCCGCGCATGTACTCGTCGATGCCGCGCATCTCGAAGGAGATGTGGTGCAGGGCGGTGTGCGGGCCCTTGGCCAGTGCCATGGAGTGGTGCTGGCTGCTGATCCGCATGAAGTGCATGACCTCGCCCATGTGCGGAGAGCTGAGCGTGTCGGAGAGGGCGAAGCCGAGGTGGCGCTCGTACCACTCGCGGGTGCGGTTCAGGTCGGGGGAGTTGAGGACGACATGGGAGAGCTTGACCGGGATGGACTCCTTCTCCTCGATCCGGCGGTGCTGCCGCACCTCGACGTCGGCCGAGACCTCGATGGTGCGTCCGTCGACGTCGAAGAAGCGGAAGCCGTAGCCGCCGCCGGGCGTGTCCACCTTTCCCGGCCGGGAGATCAGCTGGACGCCGCCCGCGAGCAGTCGCTCGGCGAGGGTGTCGACGTCGGCGGGGGACGCGGCGCCGTAGGAGACGAGGTCGAGGCGCTTCTCCTCGGCCCGGCGCAGCCGCACGACGTACTGCTCCGGGGAGCCCTCGGCGGCCAGGAAGGAGATGCCGGAGTCCTCGGCGACCTTGGTCAGGCCCCAGACGCCGGCGTAGAAGTCGAGTTGCTTGTCGTAGTCGGGCACGGCGAGGTCGACGTGCCGCAGGTGGGTGAGCAGGCGCATGGTGAGTCAGTCCTTCCGGAGGAGGGCCGCCGCGTTGCCGCCGCGGACGGCGTGGAAGTCGGCCTCGGTCAGTCGTGCGGCGCGCAGGGCGCCGACCGGGTCCTCGGTGCCCATGTCGAAGGGGAAGTCCGAGCCGAGCAGGACACGGTCCGCCCCGGCGACCCGGACCAGTTCCCGGAGCACGTGCGGGTCGTGGACGAGTGAGTCGAAGTAGAGCCGCTTGAGGTAACTGCTGGGCAGGTGCGCGCAGCCGGCGCCCGCGTCGGAGCGGGCCGACCAGGCGTGGTCGGAGCGGCCGATGTGGGTGGGCAGGTAGCCGCCGCCGTGCGCCGCGATCAGCTTCAGGGCGGGATGGCGGTCGAGCACGCCCGAGAAGATCAGATGCGAGAGCGCGACGGCGTTCTCGGTGGGCTGGCCGACCGTGTTGGACAGGTACCACTGGTCGAGGCGCTCGTCGAGTGTGCATCCGAAGGGGTGGAGGAAGACGATCGCGCCGGTCTCCCCGGCCCGGGCCCAGAAGGGCTCGTACGCCGGGTCGGACAGCTCCCGGCCGGGGGCGTGACTGGAGATCTCCACGCCTGCCAGGCCCTGCTCCAGGGCGTGCTCCAGGGCGCGTACCGCCTGGTCCGGGTGCTGGAGGGGGACGAGCCCGAGGCCGCGCAGCCGGTCCGGGGCGGCCGAACAGTGCGCGGCGGTCGCCTCGTTCGCCAGCAGGTACAGCTTCTCGGCGCTCTCCTCGTCGGTCCAGTAGTGGTAGTGCGAGGGCGAAGGGCTGACCAGCTGTACGTCCACGCCCTGCGCGTCCATCGCGGCCAGGCGCACGGCGGGGTCGGTCATCCTGGGGACGCGTTCGCGGACCATGGGCCCGCTGACGGCGAGGGAGGCGGGGCCGTTGCGCCGGGCGTCGAGTGCCCGGGCCTCGGCATGCCCGGGCAGACCGGCCACGAGCGCGTCGATCTCGGGCAGCAGGACGTGTGCGTGCACGTCCACGGTGGGCCCGGTCGCGTCGGTCACGGCAGCTCCCTGAGCATGGTCATGGTGCGGGCCATCAGGCCGGGCACGTCGGCGTCGCGCACCCCGTCGAGCTGCCACTGCCCGATCTGCACCGACGCCTCGACGACGGGCCGGACACGGGCGATCCGCCGCTCGTAGTACGCCTGGAACAGCGCGTCGTCCCAGGCGTCGGACCCGGTGAGCATCTGGGCCAGCACCCACGCGTCCTCGAGGGACAGGGCGGCGCCCTGGGCGAGGGTGGGCGGGCAGCAGTGAGCGGCGTCGCCGACGAGGACGACGCGGCCGCGGTGCCAGGAACCCTCGACCAGCATCCGGTCGAACCAGGTGTAGTTGACCTGCGCCGGGTCGGTGATGTGCGCGGTGATCTCCGGCCAGGAGCCGCCGTAGTGCCGGGTGAGGCGCCGCATCTCGTCCGCGTACGACTCGGGCGGTATGGAGGCGCGGTCGCGGTTGGCCTCGACGACGTACGCGTACAGGGTGGTCTCGCTGGTCGGGCAGTACCCGGCGATGTAGGCGGGGCCGCCGTAGGCGAGGTCGGTGCGGACGACACCCGCCGGACGGGGGGCCGCGACGCGCCAGATGGCCATGCCGGTCGGCTCGGGCTTCGCGGTGACGCCGATCGCGGCACGGGTCGTGGAGCTCAGGCCGTCGGCGGCGACGACCAGGTCGTAGCGGCCCTCGGTGCCGTCGCTGAGGCGGACCGAGACGCCGTCGGCGTCCTGGTCCAGGATCTCGGCGGTGGTGCCCAGCCGGACCGACGCGCCACTGGCACGTACGGCCTCGATGAGGATCTGCTGGAGCCGCGGTCGCTGCATGCCCACGGTGGCGGGCAGGTCGTCGCCGCCGGTGCGCAGGTCGTCCTGCGCGTGCAGGACGGTGCCGTCGGGGGCGGTGATGCCGACCGATCCGAAACCGAAGCCGGACGCCTCCACCTGGTCCCACACGCCGAGTTCGCGCAGCACGCGCAGGGCGTTGCCCTGGAGGGTGATGCCGGAGCCGGCGGTGGCGTTCCAGTCGTCCTTGGCTTCGACCAGGTCCACCGCGACTCCGGCGCGGCGCAGCAGGACGGTGATGGTGTTGCCGGCCGCGCCGCCGCCGACGACGAGGACCGTGCGGGGTTGGGTCATGTGGAACTCCCTTGTTCCTCGGGCTGGTTGCTACTACTTCACGGCGATCGGGTTGACGGGGGAGCCGACCGCGCCGGTGATGGGCAGGGGCGCGGCGGTGAGCGAGAACTCGTACACGCCGTCGGCCGCGCAGTCCTCGGCGAGCGCGTCCAGGTCCCACATCTCGCCGATCAGCAGGCCGATGTGCGGGATGGCGACCTGGTGCAGCGGCTGGAAGGCGTGCTCGAACTCGTTCGGGCGGACCTCGAAACCCCAGGTGTCGGTGGCGATCGCGGCGATCTCGGTGCCGTGCAGCCAGCCCGCCGAAGTGAACGACAGTCCGGGCGCGGGACCGCCCGCGTACTCGCCCCAGCCGTCGCGGCGGACCCGGGCGAGCTGGCCGGTGCGGACCAGCACGATGTCGCCCCGGCCGACGGACACGCCGTGGGCCTGCGCGGTCGCCTTCAGGTGGGCCTCGGTGATCGCGAAACCGTCGGGCAGTCCGGCGTCCGCGCCGACCACCCGGCCGACGTCCAGCAGCACACCGCGTCCGGCGACGTGCGGGGCCATGTGCTCGATGCCGGTGACCAGGTCCCCGTCGGAGGTGACGACCTTCTCCGCCGGGCGTCCGTTCCACGCCTTGCCGTGGTCGAAGATGTGCCCGAGCCCGTCCCACTGCGTGGAGCACTGCAGCGGCATCGCGATCACGTCGTCGGCGCCGCCGATGCCGTGCGGGAAGCCCTGGTTGCCGAGGGCGGCGTCGGTGCCGGTGTCGAGCATGGTGTGCACGGGGTTCGTCCGCCGCCGCCAGCCCTTCTGGGGGCCGTTCATGTCGAAGCGCTGGGAGAGGGAGAAGCTGACGCCCCGCCGGACCAGGGCGGCGGCCTCGCGGCGCTTGGCCTCGTCGAGGAAGTTCAGGGTGCCGAGAACGTCGTCGTCGCCCCAGCGGCCCCAGTTGGAGTACGCCTTGGCGGCCCGTGCGATCGAGCCCTCGGGGTCGGTGCGGTCGAGGCCCTCGACGCGGTCGGGGGTCACTGAGCCGCCTCCGCCACACATCGGGTGCGCTGGGCGCCGAGACCGGTGATGGCGCCGTCCATGACGTCACCGCCGCGCAGCAGCCGGCCCCAGTGCATGCCGTTGCCCGCCGGGCTGCCGGTCAGCACCAGGTCACCGGGCAGGAGACGGGCGGCCTGGGAGGCGTAGGACACCATGCGTGCGACGTCGAAGATCATGTCCTTGGTGGACTCGTCCTGCATGGTCTCGCCGTTGAGCTTCAGCGTGAGCCGCAGGTCGCCCGGGTACGGGACCGACTCGGCGGGCACGATCCAGGGACCGAGCGGCGTGAAGCCGGGAGCGTTCTTGCTGCGCAGCCAGTCGGTGCCGATCTGCGGCATGTCCCGGCGGAAGACGGTCGCCCGGTCGGTCAGGTCGTTGGCGATCGTGTACCCGGCGACGTGGTCCAGTGCCTCCTCGACGGACACCCGGTGGGCGGGCCGGCCGATGACCGCCGCCAACTCCAGCTCCCAGTCGGGCTTCTCGGCCCAGGAGGGGAGCACGACGTCGTCGTACGGCCCGGTGATCGCGCTCGGCAGGCCGATGAACACGTACGGCAGGTCCTCCGCCGCCCGCCGGTCCATGATGTCCGCCGCCTCCGCGCGCCGCTCCTCCTCGGGCCGGTCGTCGCCCGGGGCGCGGTGTGCGACGTGCAGGTCGATCACGTGCTGCCGGTAGTTGGCCCCCGACTGGAACACCTGGTGCGGCTCGACCGGCGCGTGCACCCGGAAACCCGCCAGCGGCTTCCTGGCCGGGGCGCTGTCACCCGCCAGCGACCGCAGTCGCGGCAGCGCCGTCTCCCAGCTCTCCAGCAGACTCCGGACGGTCAGCCGTTCGTCGCCGAAGGCGACGCGCAGATCGAGCACCTGGGCGTCGGGAGTGACGAGGGCGGGGAAGGCCGGCCCGTCGGGGGCCGACAGCGTGCCGAGGGCGAAGGGGCCTGCGAACAGCGCGGACGAGGGTTCAGGTATCACGGACATGTCCTCCTGATTGCGGTGGGACTAATCTGGACCCGCCACCCGCGATCAGGGAAATAGATTCTGTGGATGCCCTGCATCCAGCAGATTAATTAGTCCTGGTCGGTGCCGTACCGCAAGGGGAAGTCCCGTGAATCTGGCCCGCCTCGACCTCAACCTCGTCGTAGCCCTGCGCGCCCTCCTGGAGGAGCGCAACGTCACCCGGGCCGGGCAGCGCGTCGGCCTCAGCCAGCCCGCGATGAGCGCCGCCCTCGCCAGACTCCGCCGTCACTTCGACGACGACCTGCTCGCCCGCGTCGGCGGGCACTATGAGCTCACCGCCCTCGGCCAGGTCCTCCTCGACCGCACCTCCACCGCCTACGACCTGCTGGAGCGCCTCTTCGCCAGCCAGGCCGACTTCGACCCGGCCGAAGAGAAGCGCGAGTTCAAGCTGATCGCCTCCGACTACGCCGTCGCCGTCTTCGGCACCGAACTCGCCCGCGTCGTGCACGAGGAGGCACCCGGCATCCGGCTTCGTTTCGCCCAGACCCCGCCCACCGTGGTCGACGACACCGCCGCCCTGCTGAGCGCCACCGACGGCCTGCTCATGCCGCACGGCGTCATCAGCGACTTCCCCGCCACCGACCTCTACGAGGACCGCTGGGTCTTCCTCGTCGCCGCCGACCACCCGAGCGTCGACGACCGGCTCACCCGTGACGACCTCGCCCGGCTGCCGTGGGTCACCTATCAGCGCACCTACGACGCCCCGGCCGTGCGCCAGCTCGGCATGCTCGGCATCGAACCCCGGGTCGAGGTCTCCGTCGACAGCTTCCAGTTGCTGCCCCTGCTGGTGGCCGGCACCCGGCGCATCGCGCTGGTCCAGGCCCGCCTCGCCCGGCTGCTCGGGCCGCTCGCCCCGGTGCGCGTGCTGGAACCGCCGTACGAGGCGGTGCCGCTGCGGGAGGCACTGTGGTGGCACCCGGTGCACACGCACGACGCGGCCCACATCTGGCTGCGGGAGACGGCGGCGCGGGTCGGCCGGCGGCTGGCCGGGATGCCCGGGGCGTGATCGCGGGCCGGCGCGTACCACCCCACCGGAGGTCTTTCCATGATCACGCCCCGCCGGGCCTTGCGATTCGATGACCGCGGCGGACGTCGGACCGGTCCGACGACGCCCGGGCACCGTCATCCATGAATTCTCCGCCCGGGCGCGCGTTGCGAACCGCGACATCCGCGGGATACTTGAATGGGAGTTCGAACGGCAGGCCGGCCCAAGCTGATATATGGCCACTGTTTATATGACGACTGTTGCAGTAAATGGCAGGCAGTGGAATTGCGGAGAATCTTATGCATGGGCAAGTGCGGGCAGTCGTCGACCACGCGCCGATCGCGATGATCGCGGTCAGCGTCTATCGCGATGGGACTCTCATCGAAAAGGCCCATACCGACGATGAGGGTCGTTACAGTGCGGAGGTCCCCGAAGGGGAGTTGGTCACGGTGAGGTTCGACACGCATCATTCGCTGACCAACGCCGAGGACTGGCATCCGTCGGTGGTCGCCAACGTGATCGTTGACGACGAGCGTCCATTGGATCGCTTTTTGCTCAAGAGGGGCCATGGCGTCGATTCAGAATCGACCGTGGATGCCCTCAGTGGATACCTTTTCGCCGCAGAGTGGGAGGATGAGGACTACGCTCGAACGGCTGCGTCCCGCCTGTCCGGACTGAAACAGACCAGCGAGGTTCTCCAGGCAATCCAGCGAAGGCTCCAAGACCACTTCACGGCGAAGTCCTAGGTGGTGGGACCGGTGAAGACCTAGGTGATCGGACCGTGAAGACCTTGGTGGTCGGTCCGGTGAAGACCTTGGTGGCCGGACTGAGGAATTCCGAGCGGCTCGGCGTCGCGATGGACCCGCTGCTCCGGACCCGGGGCCGGTGCGCTCTGCTCGGTCTATCGGGGTGAACCGCTCGTCACGCCGCCCGAGAACGTGTCCGTCCCGGCCGCGTACGCCGCGGTGAACCGCTCGGCGGCCTCCCAGAGCTCGCCTTCGCGCTGCGGGTCGTAGGACTCCTGCGACGAGCGGGCCACACCGCTGCGGTCGACGTAGGAGCCCGTCGGCGCATGGGTCGTGCCGAGGACGACGTCGGCGAGGCAGCGGCCCGCGGCACTGCGGCTGGTGGCGAACGGGGTGAGGGTCATCACCGGCATGATGCGGCGCATCGCGAACCGGGAGACGGGACCTGCGTCGCGGGCGAGGCCGGTGCCGGGGACGAACCCCGGGTTGTAGGCGACGGCGTCGATCCCGGCCGGGAGGCGGCGCGCGTACTCGTGAACCAGGTAGATCGCGGCCAGCTTGCTCGTCGAGTAGGCGGTGCGCCCGCCGGCCGCGGTGTCCGGCGCGGGGAAGGCGCCCGTGCGGGCGAGGACGCCCGGGGATTTCCAGGCCGGGCCGGGCACCATGCCCATGTTGTGCCTGAAGTCGCCGAAGTGGGTGTCGCTGGCGGTGATCACGATCCGGGCGGGAGCGGTGAAGCGGTCCCGGAGCAGTCGGACGAACAGGTGGTTGGCGAGCACGTTGACGGCGAAGGTGGCCTCGAACCCGTCGGGTCCCTCGGTCAGCGCGTTCGTGTACTGCACACCGGCGTTGCCCACGAAGCCGCGCAGCGGCGGCAGGTCACCGCGGTCCAGCCGGTCGCGGATCTCGCCGGCAGCCGAGCGGACGTCGGCCAGCGAGCCGAGGTCCGCCGAGACGTGCGAGACCGGGTGCCCGCCCGCGCCGAGCTCCGCAGCGAGCCGCACGCCGGAGGAACCACGGGCCACGACCAGGAGGTGCGCGTCCGGCGACCGGTGCAGGATGCGTTCCGCGGCGACGCGGCCGATACCGCGGCTCGCGCCCGTCATCACGATGGTGTGCTTCATGGAAGGCTCCTCAACTGGTCAACCGATGGCGCCCGGCTCGGGCGCATCTCCACGTTCGCCGGTGGCACCACCGCCAACCAGTGCCGTCCCCGTCACCAGGACTGGCAGTACCAGGCTCATCCGGCGCCGCGCGGCGACAATGAGCTCATGGCTTCCTCCCGCTGCGATTTCGCCGCACTGCTGCGCGCCTGGCGCGACCGGCTGTCCCCGGCCGACGCCGGCTTCACGATGACGGGCGGCCGTCGTGCTCCGGGACTGCGCCGTGAGGAGCTCGCACAGCTGGCCGGACTCTCCGTCGACTACGTCCTGCGCCTGGAACAGGGACGTGCGAAGAACCCCTCGGCCCAGGTCGTCGGCGCCCTCGCCCGCGCCCTCCAGCTCTCCCGCGCCGAGCGCGACCAGCTGTACCGAAGCGCCGGGCTCCTTCCGCCCCAGGACGGGAAGGTCAGCACCCACGTGCCCCCAGGCATCCAACGGCTCGCCGCGCGCCTGGGCGACGTACCGATCGGGGTGTTCACCGCCGACTGGTCCCTGGTGTGGTGGAACACCACGTGGAGCGCTCTGCACGGCGACCCCGCCGTCCTCCCGGCCGCCGAACGCAACCTCGCCCGTGCACTCTTCGGCAACGGCGCCGCACATGCCTCGATGCTTCCCGTCCGATCCGAGCGCGGACAGGACGCCTTCGCGCAGTCGATCGTCGCCGACCTCAAGGACGCCGTGTCCCGCTATCCGAGGGACGCCCAGCTCGAACGGCTCGTGCGGGAACTGCGAGAGGTGTCCGATGCCTTCGCCCGTCACTGGGCCACACGGACGTCCGCCGCCCAGCACACGACGGACCGCAAGACGATCCGGCATCCGGAGATCGGCGACATCCTGCTCGACTGCGACGTCCTCATCGTTCCCGGCGCGGACCTGCGCATGGTCACCTACACGGCAGCGACCGGAAGCAGCGATGCGGGGAAACTGGACCTTCTTCGCGTCACAGGCGCCCGTACTGCCACCGCGCTCCCCTGACCGGCGGCCGCAGGGCGGGCACGCCACGCCGTTCGCGCGAATCTCCGCGTTGGCACCGACCACTGCCGGTCACGGCCCCAGCGCGCACTCGACCTGCGTCGTCCCGCAGCCCGAGAACGCCTCAGCCCTGGCTCCGGACCCGTCCTGGCCGGAGGAGACCGGAGGACCACGGTCGGCCGGGCGCGAGGGCGTTGACGCGGTTCTCGTCCTCGCGGCGGCCGTGCGCCGGGCCCGGGTGCCCGTCAGACCCTGGTGCCGTCGAAGGGCCGGCAGCGGGCGAGGAGCCGCAGCTGACCGCGGGAGTGGTGGGGCCCGCGCAGGGTGTCCCGCGGTCCGGTACCAACCCTGACTCTTGACCCTCACGTGGCGTCAGACTCCATAGTCGGCTCCATGGCCCGTCAGCAGGCCGCAGGCGCCCGCGGTGACGGCCGGACCCAGAAGGAACCGCCGGGCGGCTTACGCAGTACGGGTGAATGAACCGATGGTTCCGTTCGGGGTGGTGCCTGGTCTTTTACGGTTTCCGAATGGATCCGGGGGTT
>NZ_JBIRHU010000048.1:0-14677 GCF_044328675.1 Streptomyces sp. NPDC017890 | reverse complement strand
CGGCCCGTGTACATCGACGGATACACACCCCGGGTGAAGGGATACTCCCCCGGCTCACCCAGCTTCTCCGCCGGATCCCAGCCCGCCTGGGCATCGGGCCCGTAGACCGGTTCGATGGGCAGTCCACTCTCGGTGGACCGGGCAGTGCCCGACTCGCGCACGGTGGCTCTCCTTTTCGCATTCCAGGGGGCATTCCCAGCGGCACGGCTTCTGTCACCGATGCGACTCACGGTGTTCGCGCGGAGCTGCGCAGCGCATTCCACGCGGGGCGGGGAAAGTGGCCCGGCGGGGTTCCCGGCGAGGAGGTGACGGGTTTCCCGGTGAGGACGTCACGCCGATTCTGCCGCGTTGTCGCTCGTGAGGGCTATCGCCGTGACCACCAGTCCCTCGCGGGCCAGCCACGCACCGCGGAAGCCGGTCAGGCGGGTACCGGCGACCACGGGTCCGGGCACGAGGAGCCGGGCGGAGAACCCACCCGACTCGGGATCCACCGTGATCCGGGCCTCGTCGAAGTCCAGCGGACGTTCGGTGAGCGGGTACCAGGCCTTGTAGACGCTCTCCTTGGCGCTGAACAGGAGCCGGTCCCAGGAGATGTCCGGACGACGGGCGGCGAGGCCGGCGAGCATCACCCGTTCCGCGGGGAGCGTCACCGCCTCCAGCACGTCCGCGTCGGGCAGCGGCCGGTCGGGCTCGGCGTCCACTCCCACCGTCACCACGTCCTCGGCGAACGCCACGGCGGCGGCCCGGTATCCCGCGCAGTGCGTCATGCTGCCGACCACCGACGCCGGCCACCTGGGCGCGCCCCGGGTTCCGGGCAGGATCGGTGCCGGCGCCAGCCCGAGTTGTCCGAGCGCCTCGCGGGCACAGGCCCTCACCGTGCGGAACTCCGCCTGCCGCGCCGGCACCGAACGGGCCACGTATGCCGCCTCCTCGGCGAACAGCGCGAGGGGGACGGCGGGGTCGCCGAACGCCTCGGCGACGGCCACGGTTTTGGGCAGCAGTTCCTCGATCATTCGGTGGCCGACCGGGGCGGATGACTTCTGCCGGCAAGTCTCTGCATTTCTCCGACGATAGGCAGCACTCCCGCGCGGGTGTACCCCTAACCAACCCCTTGAGTGCGCAGCCCGCCGTGTTCTCCGACGTTTTCCCTTTCACGCATTCGATAGGGGGAGTTGAGGGGTGTCCGGCGGAGCCTTTCCGCAGAAGAATCGCCGCGAGACGAGAGGAGGACCATGCGTAGAGTCGCCCAAGATTCCTCCGCCACGGCGGTTTACTCGGTGCAGCTGGAAGGCGGTCCCAGCGGGTTGTCCGGGTCGGTCAGGCTGGCCGAACTGGACGAGGTGATCTACTCCGAGGAGAAGATCAAGATCCGTTATGGCAATGGATACGAGCACTTCGAGTCCATCCGTGCTCCCCAGCAACGAACCGGCAGCGGTTCGGCGTCCGAGCCGATGACCTTTCGGTGGGTCGGCCGTACGAAGATCGCCGAGTAGCCCAGGTCCCCGGCCCTCGCGCACAGCATGACCCCACGGCACTGGGGCCCCGCCGACTCGGCTTCGGCGGGGCCCCAGTGCTGTTTCCGCGCGTCGGCCCGCGCCGTCGGCGACGCTCCCCGTACCTGCCTGAGGCCGGGGTCACGGTCTCCGTGACCCCGGCCTCGGACGTGTCCGCCGCGGGCCGGCCGGGTCAGTCCCGCCGGTCGCCGTAGCCGTGCGGCACGTAGGGGCTGCCGCCCTGGGCCGGCAGCGGCGGCTGGTCCGCCCGGTGGGACGCCCCCTGCGGTGGGACGCGCGGTGTGATGCGGCGCGGCCACCAGGCCGCACGGCCGAACAGGGTGGTGAGGGCAGGTGTGAAGAACATCGCCATGACGAACGACGCGATGCCGATGCCGAAGGCGACCGCGAAGCCGGTCTGCGCCAGCGTCACGTCATTGGCCAGCGTCATGGAGGCGAAGGTGCCGGCGAGGATCACACCGGCGGCGGCGATGGTCGGACCCGCGTGCTGGATGCTCTTGGCCGTGGCGTCCCGCGGGCCGAGTCCCTCCTTGGCCTCCTCGCGCAGGCGGGCCACCATCAGGATGTTGTAGTCGGTGCCGATGGCGACGACGAACAAGTACATGATGACCGGGAGGAAGAAGGTCAGTCCGGCCTCGCCCCGGATGTGCTGGAAGAGCAGCACGGTCGCGCCGAGCGTGGCGCCGAAGCCGAACGCGACCGACAGCATCAGGTAGATCGGTGCGACGAGGCTGCGCAGCAGCAGGGCGAGGATCAGCATGATCAGTGCGGCGGCGGTCGGGAAGACCACCGAGAAGTCGCGGTTGACCGCCTTGTTGATGTCGACGAACACGGAGGTGACTCCGCCGACCTTGGCCTCGGTACCGGGCGGTGCGGCCTCGTGGGCCGTGGTGCGCAGTGGTCCGCGGACGATGTCCATGGCCTTGCTGCCGACCGGGTCCGCCGTGAGGACCACGCTGAACTCGGCCGTCCTGCCGTCCTCGCTCAGCTGGGAGCGGGACACGGAGCCGACGCCCTCGACCTTCTTGAGGCGGTCGGTGTAGGCGTTCATCTCCTGCTGCCCGAGCCGCTCGCCGTCGGTGGAGCGCATCAGGACGGTGCTGGGGTTGGTGCTGCCCGCCGGGAGGTCCGTGCGCATCGCGTGCGTCGCCACGGAGGACTCGTTGGCCGTGTCCACCTTCTCCTCCGGCGCGAACACCGGCTTGTAGCCGAGCGCGCCGACCGCCAGGGCGGCCATGAGCAGACCGGAGGAGACGAGCACCAGGCCGGGCCGGCGGGCGACGGCCCGGCCGACGGCGGCGAAGCGGGCCGCGCGCGGCTCGTGGCGCCAGGCCTTGGACGGCCAGAACACCTTGGTGCCCATCAGGGAGACGATGGCCGGGATCAGGGTGAGGCAGGCGAGCAGGGTCACCGCGATGGCGATGGCCAGGGCCGGGCCCATGGAGATGAGGAAGCTCAGCGAGGAGAGCAGCAGCGCGAGGAAGCAGACGATGACGGCGCCGGCCGCGGAGGCGATCGCCTCGCCGACCCGGCCGATGGCCGAGGCCATCGCTGTCTTCGGGTCCTCGCCGACGCGCAGCCTTTCGCGGTAGCGGAACATCAGGAACAGGATGTAGTCGGTGCCGACGCCGAAGAGCACCACGATCAGCAAGGAGGAGACCGAGCTGTCTGCCTTGAGGTGGAAGGCTTTCGCGCTGATCGCGATGAGGCCGTTGGCCACTTCGGAGACCAGGGTGATGCCGGCGATGGTGAGGATCGTGATCGTCGGGCTGCGGAAGATGACGGTCAGCAGCAGGATGATCAGCCCGATGGTGCCGACGAAGATGAGCGAGTCGGCGCGCTTGGCCGCCTCCTCGGCGTCCAGCTGGGTGGCGGCGTCCCCGGTGACGCCGACTTCGAGCCCCGTGCCCTTCACCAGGGGGTCGAGGTCGTCCCGCATCTCCTCGACGGTGTGGTGCTGGCTCTTGTCGCCCGCCTTCACGTCGGCCATCGAGACCAGTACGGTCTGCACCTTCTTGTGCGGGGACGGCGGTGCGGTGATCACCTCTTCCACCTTGTCGTACTTCTTGGCCTTCAGGGTCTCGCCGATCCCGGCGACGCGCGCCGAGTCGGCCTCCTTGAGGGCCCCTCCGTCCTCGCGGGTGAACACCACGATCGCGGACGGGCTGAAGCTCTGCGGGAAGGCGTCTTCCTGGATCGTCTGCGCCTGGATGGACTCGTACTTCTCGGGCAGAAACTCCGCCTGGTCGGACGTGGTGGTGAGAGCCGGCGCCGTGGCGATCACGGCCGCCCCGGCGATGAGCCAGCTGATGATCACCAGCCATCGGTGGCCGACGACGAATCGGCCTAGTGCACTGAACATGCTGCCTCCGCTCCGGTCCATGCCGGAGTGCTTGATCTTCCAGGGGCTGGGTATGGTGCTGCGCACCTCGGCCGCGATGCTCCGGGGGACACTGGGTCCGCCTCGCGAGCTGTTTCTGCCGATCACAGCCAACCAGCCGGCCCGGAAGGGGCGGCAGAGCGCTTCGGGGGAAGTGGAAGCGACCAAGGTCGCTATCTCTCGGGCGCGGTACCGACTTTCGTACGCTCCGCACCCTCGTGTGGCCGGTCGACGGGGCGGCCGGTACGCGGGGAGGCGCCGCGCACCGGCCGGTGCCGTCCGGGTGGTGTCAGCGGCTGATCAGGCCCGCGTCGTAGGCGAGCAGTCCCGCCTGGGTCCTGTTGGCGCATTCGAGCTTGACGAGCATGCGTGAGACGTAGCCCTTGATGGTCGCCTCGCTCAGGTACAGCCTGGAGGCGATCTGGGCGTTGGACAACCCCTCCCCCATACAGGTCAGTACGTCCGTCTCGCGCTCGGTGAGCCTGCCGACGAGCTCCCGGGCCCGGTCCCGGGCCTCGTCCTCCCCGGAGGCGGCGGCCAGCATGCGCCGGGTGGCCACCGGCGAGAGCACCGTGTGACCGTCGGCGGCGACCCGTACCAGGCCGATCAGGTCCTCCGGGGGTGTCGACTTCACGAGGAATCCGCTCGCCCCGCTGCGCAGCGCCCGCAGGACGTACTCGTCGGCGTCGAAGGTGGTGAGCGCGACGACCGGGGGTGCCCCGTCCAGTTTCACGATGCGCTCGATGGCGGCGAGCCCGTCCACTCCGGGCATGCGCAGGTCCATCAGGACGAGGTCGGGCCGGTGGCGCACCACGGACTCCACCGCGGCCGCCCCGTCGTGGGCCGCGTCGACGACCTCGATGTCCTCGACCGAACCGAGAATGGTTTTCAGGTGGGCGCAGACCATCGGTTCGTCGTCGACGACCACCACCCGGATGACTTCACCGTCCATCGGACCCACCACATCCGGCAGCCGGTTCGGTGGGCAGTACGGAAACCACCTGGAAACCTCCGTCGTCACGCGGCCCGGACTCGAAAGTCCCGCCGATCAGTTCCACCCGCTGACGCAACCCGTTCAGGCCACTGCCCGACCCGGTACCCGCCAACTCCGCGTCCACCGGCCCGGTCGGCACGGTGTTGCGCACCCACAGCCGCATGCGGTCCGCCTCGTAGCGCGCCTCGATCACCACGGCGCTCCCCGGGGCGTGCTTGCGCACGTTCGTCAGTGCCTCCTGGACCAGCCGGTAGGCCGTGCGGGCCGTCACCGCGGACAGCACCGAACGGTCCCCGGCCTCCGTCAGCCGCACGTCCACGCCCACCGACCGGGACTCCTCCACCAGGCCCGTGAACCGCCATCCGGGTTCCGCCGGGGGTTCGGGGCTGTCGCCGCCCACGGCATCGGCCAGCCGCTCGACGTTCTGGGACGATCTCAGCACCCCGACCAGGTCCCGCAGTTCGTCCAGGGCCTGGCAGCCCGCCGCGCGCATCTCCTCCGCCGCGCCGCGTATCCGCTCGTCCTTGGCGGTCACCCGCAACGCCCCGGCCTGCAGCACCATGAGGCTCACCCGGTGCGTGACCACGTCGTGCATCTCGCCGGCCAGGCGTACTCGTTCCTCGGCCCGTGCCCGCTCCGCCAGCAGGAGCTGCTCGTGTTCGGCCCGTTCCGCCCGCTCGGTCAGGGCGTCGATCAGCCCACGCCGCGCCGTCGCGTACATGCCCAGCAGCGCCGGGACCCCGACCAGGACGAGCCCGCTCGCCGACACGGGGAAGGACAGCTGCCACGGCCGCGCGGCCACCACCACCAGCACGCCCGCCAGCACCCACGACATCCGCTGCCGGCCCGCGACGGCCAGGGCGTTGTACGCGGCGAAGGGCGCTGCCAGCGGCACCCACACCCCCGACCCGTCCTTCGACGTCATCAGCAGTCCGGGCACGAGCCACACCGAGAGCGACATCAGCACCGCCGCCGCCGTGGCCGCGCCGAGCACCGTCAACGGCCATGACCTGCGCACCAGTAGCCCGCACGCGATCAGGATCTGCAGGGCGAGCCCCAGCCAGGGGCCCAGGACGGGGTGGCCCTCGCCCCGATGGCAGTTCAACAGAGCCCCGCACACCAGGAGGACCACGAGCACGCCGACCAATAACAGATCGGACCGCTGCGGCGAACGTCTCAGGACAGGGCCGGTGGTCGCCGGTTGGTGCGCGGACGGTTCGGAGAGCACAGCAAACCTGTCCGACCGCGGTTTTCCGGCAGCGCTGACTGCCTGCACGCCAAGCACACCCCCGTAGATGCCAGCTTCACGCCGTTGTAGTCGACCGAGAGCTTAATAGGAATCCCGCGTCGACCGTAACCTTGCGCTTGACCTCGACTTTCACCACAATTCGGGAGGGAGCGGAAGGATCGCGGCCGACGCTCCTGGCAGGGGAGCGCACTCGGCGCCAGGTCCATGAGTACGGGACGCGTGGTGTCGCTCGAATACTTTCGTCGCTTGCGCCGTCGCACCGGACCGGCCGCGCGGTTGCGCGGAACGCGGCGGACCGGTCCGAACATGGCCGAATCCTGTACGGTGCGCGGCCGTCGGTGACGCGTCGCATCGCGCCGTACCGGGTGGAGCCCTATATTTGCAGCCGCCACGCCAGGGATCCCGTCCGGGGATTCCCCCTGTTACCGAAAGGCACCTGTGAAGTTCGACCTTCTCCAAGCCCTCGGTGTGCTCCTTCTGGTGCTCGGCGCCCAAGGAGCCATCCGCCTCCTGGTCGACCACGACCAACTGGGCCTGCTCGGTGGGCTCGACGCGGGGTTCGGCGGCACCCTCACCGTGTACGCGGTCGCCGTCGTCGCCGGCATCGCACTGGCAATCTGGGCACGCGGCCGTGCCAGGGCGCTGGGCCGCCGGTAGCCCGGAGCCGGGGACCCGGCGCGCCGCGGCGGAGAAGGTTTCAACCGGTCCGGCGCAGGGCGCCGTTGACAAGGCCGCTGATCTCGCTCACGTGGTCGTGGAGGAAGAAGTGCCCGCCGGAGAAGGCGTGCACCTCGCAGGTGGCCTTCGTGTGGGCACGCCAGCCGGCCGCCTCCTCCGCGGTGACGCGGGCGTCGTCCTCTCCCCGGAACACGGTGACGGGCGCGCGCAGCGTGGTGCCGGGTTCGGCACGGTAGGTGCGCACCGCCTCGTAGTCGCCACGGACGGCGGGCAGTGCGAGCCGCAGCAGCTCGTCGTCGGCGATCAGCGTCGGGTCGGTCCCGCCGAGTGCGCCCATCTCCGCGATGACCTCGTCGTCGCCGAGGTGGCGGAGATCCTCCACCTCGCGGTGCGACGAGGGCGCGCCGCATCCTGAGGCGAAGAGCCGTTCGAGGCGGAAGTCGCCGCGTCGCTCCAGGCGCGACGCCACCTCGAAGGCGAGGATGGCGCCCATGCTGTGACCGAGGAAGGCGAGGGGCGCGTCGAGCCAGGGGCCGAGTTCCGCGGTGACCGCGTCGGCGAGCAGGCCCAGGTCCTGGATCGGGGGTTCGAGGCGCCGGTTCTGGCGTCCCGGATACTGCACGGCCATGACGTGCAGGTCCTCGCCGAGAGCGCGGGCGAGCGGAAACCAGGCCGAGGCCGCGCCGCCCGCGTACGGGAAGCAGACGAGGCGTACCGCGTCGGCCCGCTCCCGGGACAGCGGGAGGAACCACGGACTCGTTGTCGTCGACTGTCGCATCAGTTGTTGTGTCCTCGCTCCGTGAGCGCTCGTACGGCCCGGCCGCGGCGCATCGTAAGCAGCGGTCCTCCCGGCCCGGCACCCCTGCGTGTCCCCTACCGGCCCCGGTGGCGTCACTGGTGCCGAGGACAAGGGACCGTAGGGGGGTGGTCAGGGTTTCCTCGCGGGGCCGCGGCTCTCAGACTCTCTGTCCAGGCCCCTTGACTTCCCTGACTTCCATCCCTAGGGCCCCTGGGGTCGCTCGGCGCGGCGCCCTTGTCCGGTGCGAGGAAGGAATCCTGCGACCGATGAGCGCGAAGATCTTTGCCCATGACTCGGTACGGACCCTCGACGACTTCGAGCACGATGCCCTGCGGCTCGTACAGGTGCTCCGTGACCACGGAGTCGGCCCCGGGGACCGCGTCACCCTGAAGGCCGGGAACTCGGCGCCCTGGGTGGCCACACTCCTGGCGTTGATGCACGTCGGCGCCTCGATCGTCCTGATCGACCAGCAGGAGCACGTGGAGGAGACCCGGCGGATCATCCTGCGCACCGGATCCAAGCTGGTCCTGTGCGACGAGGACGCCCCGCTGGACGGTGGCCAGGAGGCCCTGTACCTCTACGAACTGCTCGCGGCCGCCGTCGGCCGGGACCCGGCCGGCGCGGCGCTCGACGTCGAGGCCTGGTGCGACCTGCCGGACGCGCTGATCATGTGGACGTCCGGTTCGACGGGCTCCCCCAAGGGTGTCGTCAAGTCGGGCCGCAAATTCCTGAAGAACCTGGAGCGCAACGCCGACCAGGTCGGGCACCGCGCCGACGACGTGCTGCTGCCGCTGCTGCCGTTCGCCCACCAGTACGGTCTGTCGATGGTCCTGATCGCCTGGCTGCGGCGGTGTTCACTGGTGATCGCGCCGTACAAGCGGCTCGACCGCGCGCTGGTCATGGCCGGGCTGGCGGGGGCGACCGTGATCGACGCGACGCCCTCCAGTTACCGCAGCATGCTCAACCTCGTGTCGCACAAGCCGTCTCTGCGTCCCGTCCTCGAGAGGGCGCGGATGTTCTGCGTCGGGGCGGCTCCGCTGGACAAACCACTGGTGGAGGCGTACGGCGAGGAGTTCGGCAAGCCGCTGCTGGACAGCTACGGCAGTACGGAACTGGGCAACATCGCCTTCGCCACCCTCGACAACCCGGTGGCCTGCGGGCGGGCCATGGAGGGCATCGGCCTGCGCGTCGTGGACGAGGAGGGCCGTCCGGTCGCCGCGGGTGCCGTGGGCGAGCTGGAGGTGGACACACCGGACGCGCTGGAGGGGTGGCTGAACGAGGCCGGCACGCTCGAGGCCGTGCCGCCCGGCTGGCAGCGCACGGGTGACCTGGGCTATCTCGACGAGCAGGGCAACGTCTTCGTCCTGGGCCGCAAGTACGCGGTCCACCGCATGGGTTACACCCTCTACCCCGAGCTGATCCAGCGGTCCGTGGAGGCCAAGGGGTGCTCGGTACGGATCGTCGCCCTGCCCGACGCACGGCGCGGTGCCCAGCTGGTGTTCTTCGTCGAGGACGCGGAGGCCCGCCCGGCGGCGTACTGGCGCGAGCGGCTGCGGAGCATGCTGGCGGCGTACGAACGGCCCGACCGGGTCGAGGTCCTCGGCAGCTTCCCCCTGAACCGCAACGGCAAGCCCGACATGCGGGCCATGGAGGCACTGGCGAAGGAGGCCCGCGCAGCATGACCACCGCGATCGTCTTCCCCGGCATGGGGCCGTCGCGGTTCGGTGACGCGGCTCGCTTCATGCTCCTGGACCCCTATGCCCGCAGGCGTCTCGCGGTCGCCGACGAGGTGCTGGGCTACCGGGTGGCCGAGCGCTTCCGCGACGGCGGCGCCGACTACTCCGAATACGCGCAGGTGGCGTTCCTGGTCAACTGTCTGGCTCTCGCCGACCGCGCGGCGGACCGGGCCGGTGAGGAACCCGCGGTCTGCGTGGGTCCCAGTTTCGGGCAGAAGGCCGCGGTCGCGTACGCCGGCTCGCTGTCGTACGAGGACACACTGCGGATGACCGTGGCGATGGCGCGGTGCGAGGAGGAGTACTTCCGCACGCACCACCAGGACGTGGTGACGCATTCCTTCACCCGGCTCCCCGAGGAGCGGCTCAAGGTGGCGCTGGCGGAGCTGGACGCCGACGGCGAGTGGTACGAGTTCTCCGGCTATCTCGACGACGGCTTCCATCTGCTGTCGCTGCGCGGCAGCCGGCTCGACCGGTTCAGGAAGCGGATCAGCGACCTGGGCGGGTACTCGATGTACTCGATGCGGCCGCCCGTGCACGCCCCGGCCTTCGCCGGGCTGCGCCGGACGGTGGAGAGCGAGGTCCTCTCCGGTATCCCGGTGCGGGCGCCGCGGATGCCGCTCGTCGCCGACCAGGACGGTACGGTGCTGGACTCGGCCGAGGGTGTGCGCACGATGCTGCTCGACACCTTCGACCGGCCCGTCGACTGGCGTGCCGTCGTCGACGCCCTCACCGGACTGGGCGTGACCCGGCTGCTGTTCAGCGGTGCCGACAACCTCTTCCACCGGCTCGACCGCACCAAGCGCTCCTTCGAGATACGGAACCTCACACCGAAGTCCGCTGTGTCCGCCAGGCGTTGAGGCCTGAGGGCGCCTCGCTGCCGGGCACGTCCGCGGGGTGCCGGGCCGGCCCCCGGACATCGCTACCATGTGCCGGGTGGAACGGTCTGAGTGGATGCCCCGGCGCACGCGCACGTCGTACTCCTGGTGCGATCGCGCCGTCGATCTCGTCGTGTGCCTCCTGGTTCTGGCGGCGCTGGCCGCGATCCTGCGGTCGACCCAGTCCACCCAGGACTGGGTCTCGCCGATGCTCCAGGCGTTCGCCGCGTTCTCGCTGCTGTTCCGCCGCACGGCACCCATGTGGATCATGGGTTTGATGCTCGTCGCCGCGGCGCCGCTGGTCGTGGAGGGCGTGTTCCCCGGCACGATGCCGGAGGTGGACCAGGAGGGGGTGTGGGTGCCGCTCGCGGCGCCCTTCGCCTGCTACAGCGTCATGGCGTACGGCACCGACCTGGCCCGCGCCTGGGCGCTGACGGGCGTGCTCACGTTCGTCGCCACCCGGCCGTGGCTGCCGGAGGTCGACATCATCGCGCCCGGCCTGCTGCTCACCGCGGTGCCCGCGCTGGCCGGGATGTACGTCCGGTCCCAGCGCCGGCTCGCCGACGTGCTCAGGGACCGCGCCGAACGCGCGGAGCGGGAGCAGCATCTGCTCACCGAGCAGGCCAGGTACGAGGAGCGGGCGAAACTCGCGGTGGAGATGCACGACATCGTCACCCACCGGGTGAGCCTGATGGTGCTGCACGCGGGAGCCCTGGAGCTGACCACCCGGGAGGACTCGACCCGGGCCGCGGCCGGGGAACTGCGCTCGGCCGGCCACCAGGCGCTGGAGGAACTGCGCGAGTTCCTCGGTGTGCTGCGCACGCCACCCGCCGAGACGGACGGTGACGAGGAGGAGTCCGGCGACCGGCCGAAGGACGACGGGGAGCAGGCGTCCGGCGAGGCCTCGGGGCCCGATCTGGCGCGCCTGGTCCAGGAGTCGGCTGCGGCCGGCATGCGGATCGAGTTCTCCCTCACCGGCAGTCCCGACGTGGTCTCGCCGGTGATCGGCCGCACCGCCTACCGGGTCGTCCAGGAGGCCCTGTCCAACGCCATCAAGCACGCGCCGGGCGCCCCCGTCGACGTGTGCGCCCGCTACGACGCGGAGGAGTTGCACCTGACCGTGCGCAACGCGGCGCCGGAGCGGGGACCGGCCGTCGAACTGAGCCGCAGCGGCTCCGGGATGGGGCTGCTGGGACTGCGCCAGCGGGTCGAGCTCGTGGGCGGCGAACTGAGCACCGGACCGGAACAGGAGGGGGGGTTCACGGTCGAGGCCCGGTTGCCGGTCTTCGTACCCGCGTCGGCGAACTCTCTCCACCTCTGACGGGCGCGGGCCGCAACGCCTCCTGGCCCGGCCGGAGCCGGCCGGGCCAGGAGGCGGACGGTGGTGCCGCGCGGACGGTCAGTCGAAGGCCAGCGGGAAGGTGTCCAGGCCGCTGATGACGGGCGAGCTGCGCCGCCGCCGGGGCCCGTCGAAACGCAGCTTCGGCATCCGCTCCGCGAGGACCCTCAGCGCCACGTCGCCCTCCATCCGGGCCAGTGGCGCGCCGATGCAGTAGTGGATGCCGCCGGAGAAGGAGAGGTGGTCCGGTTCGCCCTCGCGCAGGATGTCGAAGCGGTCCGGGTCCCGGTACACCTCGGGGTCGTGGTTGGCCGCGCCGACCAGGACGACGAGCGCCTCGTCCACCTTGACCCGCCGGCCGGCCAGCTCGATCTCCTCGTGCGGGATGCGGGTGGCCTGCAGGGCGGGCGAGTCGTACCGCATGGTCTCCTCGACGGCCTTGGGAGCGAGGTCCGGGTCGTCGAGGAGCAGCTGCCACTGGTCCGGGTTGTCCAGCAGCGCCAGGACGCCGTTGCCGATGAGGTTGGTCGTGGTCTCGAAGCCGGTCACCGCGAGCGTCGCGCACAGGGCGAGCAGCTCGTGTTCGGTGACCTTGCCCTCGCCGTGCGCGGCGGCGAGCACACTGACCAGGTCGTCGGCGGGCGCGACGCGGCGTGCCTCGATCAGTTCGGCGAACAGTTTCAGGTACTCGCTGTGGGCCCGCTTGAACTCCCGGGCCATGCCGAGCGACGTGACGCCGTCGATGATCGAGCCGATGACCCGGCCGTGCCGGTAGAACCGGTCGTACTCGCTCTCCGGCACGCCCAGCATGTCGCCGATGACGGCGAGGGGGAGCGGTCCGGCGTAGTCGCGGATCAGGTCGAACCCGCCCTGCCGCTCGGCCTTGTCGAGCAGTTCGTGGCAGATCCGCTCCACGGAGACGCGGTACTCGGCGATCTTCCGCGGCGTGAAGGCGGGCTGGGCGAGGCGGCGGACGCGGGTGTGGTCCGGCGGGTCGAGGTTGAGGATGGACCCGTCCCAGCCGACCCGCTCCATGAGCTGCATGCCCGGGGCCTTGCCGTTGGTGTGGCAGATGTACAGGCTCCGGTCCCGCAGGATCTCCGTGCCCAGCGTGTGCCCGGTGACGACCAGGGCGTTGGCCTTGCTGCGGTACAGCGGGCCGCCCTTGCGGATGACGTCGTAGAGCGGGCGCGGGTCCTGGACGCCGAGCAGGAGGTCGATGTAGGGGTCGCCCTTCATGGCCACTTTCATCAGCGGACGCCCGACCTTCAGCTGAGCGCCGAAGAGCAGGTCTCCGAGTCGCGAACCCGTCACCGTGGACATGTCGGCTCCCCATCGATCGTCACGTGCACTGCCTCTCCATTGAATGCCGGTGGCCGCCGCGGCCAGTACCCCTAGCCGCCCCTAATGGGGGCGTCGTGCCGGGGTGGCGCCCGCCCCGGGCCGGCGCCACCCCGCCGTCCCGGTCAGCCGAGGCCGCGCAGCCAGTCGTCGATCGCCGCGGCGGTGGTGGCGGAGTGCTCCCGGGTGATGGTCCAGTGGTCACCGGGAACGTCGATCTTGTCGTGCGGCAGCTCCCAGTCCGTACGCCAGTCGTAGTCCTCCGTCCACTCCCCGACGGGGTCGGAGGCCCGCACCAGGAGTGTTCTGCCGCTGATCTCGCCCGGCGGCATCCAGTTCATCTTGCAGTAGCGGCCCATGGCCGTGAGCCACTCGTCGCCCCAGATGTCGTCGCCGGTGTCACCGAACGCGCTGGTCTGGTCCTCCACGACGCTGTGCAGGATCTTCGGCCCGAAGTGCCGGTAGATCGCCTCGTTGCGTGTGTAGGTGTCCAGGAGGACGACGGCGGCCGGCGGGAGGCCGATGCTCTCCAGGTAGTGGGCGACGTAGAAGGCCACGGCGCCGCCGGAGGACACGCCGCCGAGAGCGAAGGGCTTGCCGTCCGCGTAGCGGGCGATGCTCTCGGCGTGCAGCTTCGTCGCGGCCATCAGGTCGGCGGGCATGGGGTCGCCGGCGAGGAAGCCCGGCTGGAACAGCGCGGACACGTCGCGCTTGCCGCGGAACCCGGTGGCGAGCGCCGAGTAGTCGTACGGCCCGGCCTTGCCGATGAACGCGGACAGGAGGATCAGGCTCGGCGCGTCGTCGCCCCGGCACAGCCGGACCGGGCTCGGCACCCGCTCCAGCTCGCCGGGGTCGCTGAAGGTCCGGCGGAAGTTGGCCGCCGAGTCGAGGATGTTGATGAAGTCGTCGATCCTGCCTTCCGCCACGGCCTGTTCGAAGAGCATGTTCAAGGTGCCCTCCGAACGCCTCCGCGCCACGGGCGCGGCGGACGCCGTCCCCTGGGCACCTGCCGGGGCGTCTCCGGTCAGTTCCGTGGCGAGGTACTCGGCGAGCACCTGCGGCGTGGGGTGGTCGAAGACGAGGGTGGCGGGGAGCCTGTGGCCGGTGGCGGCGGTGAGCCGGTTGCGCAGCTCGACAGAGGTGAGCGAGTCGAACCCGGACTCCATGAACGGCCGTTCCGGGCTGACTTCCTGCGGGCTGCCGTGGCCGAGGACCACGGCCACGTGGTGGCGTACCAGGCCGAGCAGGTGCTCCACGCCCTGGGCGGCGGAGAGGGCGGCGAGCTGTCGTCGCAGCCCGGCGGCGTCGGTGCCGCCCGCCGTGCCGTCCGCGGCGCGCCGGTTGCGTGGCCGTACCAGTCCGCGCAGCAGCGCGGGCACGGCTCCGGAGCGCGGGGCGGTGGTGTCGAGGTCGAGGGGGACGAGCACGGCCTCGTCGACGGCGGTGGCGGCGTCGAACAGCGACAGCCCCTGCTCGGCGGTGAGGGCCCGGCCGAGCCGGCCCGCACGTCGGACACTGGCGTCGTCCAGGTGTTCGGTCATCGTGGAGCGCTGATCCCACATGCCCCAGGCCAGGGACTGTCCCGGCAGGCCCTGCGCCCGGCGGTGCTGGGCGAGAGCGTCGAGGAAGGCGTTGGCCGCCGCGTAGTTGCCCTGCCCCGGACCACCGAACGTACCCGCGGCGGAGGAGAACAGTACGAACATGGACAGATCCATGTCCCGCGTCAGCTCGTGCAGATGCAGCGCCGCGTCCACCTTCGGCCGGAACACCCC
>NZ_JBIRHU010000047.1:0-17710 GCF_044328675.1 Streptomyces sp. NPDC017890 | reverse complement strand
CCCGCGGCGGGGGGGGCGGGCCCCCGGGGGGGTCCCCCCCCCCCCCCCCCCCCCCGGCCCCCCCCCCCCCCCCGGGGGGGGGGGCCCCCCCCCCCCCCGCCCCCCCCCCCCCGGGCGCCACGTTTCTGCTGAGGCGGTCGCGCCTCAGACCTCCTCGTGGGACGCCACCGCGCGGCGCGCGTCCGCGTCCAGGACACCCCAGCTGATCAGCTGCTCGGTGAGGACCGAGGGCGACTGGTCGTAAATGACGGCGAGCGTGCGCAGGTCGTCCTGACGGATCGAGAGCACCTTGCCGTTGTAGTCACCGCGCTGCGACTGGATCGTGGCCGCGTAACGCTGCAGCGGACCCGCCTTCTCGGCCGGCACCGTGGCCAGCTGCTCCAGGTCCAGGACCAGCTTCGGCGGCGGCTCGGCGGCACCGCCCGGGGTGGTGCCCGGCAGCAGCTCCTGCACGGGAACGCCGTAGAAATCCGCCAGTTCGGCGAGTCGCTGCACGGTCACGGCACGGTCGCCGCGCTCGTACGAACCGACCACGACGGCCTTCCAGCGGCCCTGGGACTTCTCCTCGACACCGTGGAGGGAAAGGCCCTGCTGGGTGCGGATGGCCCGGAGCTTGGCCCCGAGCTGTTTGGCGTATTCGCTGGACATATGGCTCCCCGGACAAGGTGTCGACGCGACCTGCAGTGTTGCGTGCCGCGCGGCTGGTAACTCACTGTGAGGTTACGCAGCGTTACTCTTCTGCGTCAAGCCGAATGGTCCGCACCGACTCTTCCGTGGTATCCGCGATCCGTTACTCCGAGCGGGTGACGTGAGTGCGGCAGAAGAGTGACGGGGGAGTGTCCGGGGTGCCATCCGGGGCGCCCTTGTGAGCCTGATACCGTAGGTGGCGCATATCCGACGTCCTTTAACGTCCGTCCCGTGAGGCGGAGAAGGAGGTCCGTTTCTTATGGACAAGCAGATCAAGCAGCAGGACGCGCGGTCCGACGCGCGGCCCGTTCTCGAAGGGCCCGACATCGCACGGGTCCTGACCCGCATCGCCCACGAGATCGTCGAACGCGCCAAGGGCGCCGACGACGTGGTGCTCCTCGGCATTCCGACCCGGGGCGTCTTCCTCGCCCGCCGGCTCGCCGACAAGCTCGAGCAGATCACCGAGCGCAAGATGCCGGTCGGCTCGCTCGACATCACCATGTACCGCGACGACCTGCGCATGCACCCGCCGCGTGCGCTGGCCCGTACCGAGATCCCCGGTGACGGCATCGACGGCCGCCTTGTCGTCCTCGTCGACGACGTGCTCTTCTCCGGCCGCACCATCCGCGCCGCCCTCGACGCGCTGAACGACATCGGCCGCCCGCGCGCGGTGCAGCTCGCGGTCCTCGTCGACCGCGGCCACCGCGAACTGCCCATCCGCGCCGACTACGTCGGCAAGAACCTCCCCACGTCGCTGCGGGAGACGGTCAAGGTCCAGCTCGCCGAGGAGGACGGTCGCGACACCGTGCTGCTCGGCGCCAAGCCGGCCGCCCCGGGCGCCCACCCCTAGCACCTCGCGTACGCGCCCAGTCGTGCCGTACGCCCGCTCGGTGTGCCCACACGCACGCCCGGCCGCCCGAATTATCCCGCTCTTCCGCATGAATCGCCCTACGGAGCCTGACAGATGCAGCGTCATCTCATCTCGGCCGCCGACCTCACCCGCGACGACGCCGTCCTGATCCTCGACACCGCCGAGGAGATGGCCCGGGTCGCGGACCGGCCGATCAAGAAACTGCCGACCCTGCGCGGCCGTACCGTCGTCAACCTCTTCTTCGAGGACTCCACCCGGACCCGGATCTCCTTCGAGGCCGCCGAGAAGCGCCTGTCCGCGGACGTCATCAACTTCACCGCCAAGGGGTCGAGCGTCTCCAAGGGCGAGTCCCTGAAGGACACCGCCCAGACCCTGGAGGCCATGGGCGTCGACGCCGTCGTCATCCGGCACGGAGCCTCCGGCGCCCCGTACCGCCTGGCCACCTCCGGCTGGATCGACGCCCACGTCATCAACGCGGGCGACGGCACCCACCAGCATCCCACCCAGGCACTGCTGGACGCCTTCACCATGCGCCGCCGCCTGGTCGGCCGCGACACCGGCCTCGGCAAGGACCTCGGCGGCCGGCGCATCACCCTCGTCGGCGACATCCTGCACAGCCGGGTCGCCCGCTCCAACGTCGACCTGCTGCACACCCTCGGCGCCGAGGTCACCCTCGTCGCCCCGCCCACCCTGCTGCCGGTCGGCGTCGAGACCTGGCCCTGCGAGATCTCCTACGACCTCGACTCGACGCTGACCAAGTCCGACGCGGTGATGCTGCTGCGCGTGCAGCGCGAGCGCATGAACGCCGCGTTCTTCCCGACCGAGCGCGAGTACTCCCGCCGCTACGGCCTGGACGGCGACCGCATGGCGAAGATGCCCGATCACGCCATCGTGATGCACCCCGGCCCGATGGTCCGCGGCATGGAGATCACCGCGGAGGTCGCCGACTCCGACCGATGCACCGCCGTCGAGCAGGTCACCAACGGCGTCTCCATCCGGATGGCCGTCCTGTACCTGCTGCTCGGCGGCAACGAACCCGCCGTGACCCACGCCCGCACCACCGAGGAGAAGTAAGACAGATGAGCAAGACCCTGATCCGCGGTGCGAAGGTGCTCGGCGGCGAGCCGCAGGACGTGCTGATCGACGGCTCCGTCATCGAGGCGGTCGGCCAGGGCCTGTCCGCCGAGGGCGCCGACGTCGTAGAGGCCGACGGCAAGGTGCTGCTGCCCGGCCTGGTCGACCTGCACACCCATCTGCGCGAGCCCGGCCGCGAGGACTCCGAGACCGTCCTGACCGGCACCCGCGCGGCGGCGACGGGCGGCTACACCAGCGTCTTCGCCATGGCCAACACCTTCCCGGTCGCCGACACCGCCGGCGTGGTCGAGCAGGTCTGGCGGCTCGGCAAGGAGTCCGGCTACTGCGACGTGCAGCCCATCGGCGCCGTCACCGTCGGCCTGGAGGGCGGCAAGCTCGCCGAGCTGGGCGCCATGCACGAGTCCGCGGCCGGCGTCACCGTCTTCTCCGACGACGGCAAATGCGTCCACGACGCCGTGATCATGCGCCGCGCCCTCGAGTACGTGAAGGCCTTCGGCGGCGTCGTCGCCCAGCACGCCCAGGAGCCCCGGCTCACCGAGGGCGCCCAGATGAACGAGGGCGTCGTCTCCGCCGAGCTGGGCCTCGGCGGCTGGCCGGCGGTCGCCGAGGAGTCGATCATCGCCCGGGACGTGCTGCTCGCCGAGCACGTGGGCTCCCGCGTCCACATCTGCCACCTGTCGACGGCGGGCAGTGTCGAGATCGTCCGCTGGGCCAAGTCTCGCGGCATCGACGTCACCGCCGAGGTCACCCCGCACCACCTGCTCCTCACCGACGAGCTGGTCCGGTCGTACAACCCGGTCTACAAGGTCAACCCGCCGCTGCGCACCGAGCGCGACGTGATGGCCCTGCGCGAGGCGCTCGCCGACGGCACGATCGACATCGTCGCCACCGACCACGCCCCGCACCCGCACGAGGACAAGGACTGCGAGTGGGCCGCCGCCGCCATGGGCATGGTGGGCCTGGAGACCGCGCTGTCGGTGGTCCAGGAGACCATGGTGGACACGGGTCTGCTGGACTGGGCCGGCGTCGCCGACCGGATGTCCTTCAAGCCCGCCAAGATCGGACAGGCCACCGGGCACGGCCGTCCCGTCTCGGCTGGTGAGCCCGCCAACCTCACCCTCGTCGAGTCGGCATACCGTGGCCGGGTGGACCCCGCGGGCTTCGCCTCGCGCAGCCGCAACACCCCGTACGAGGGTCGTGAGCTGCCGGGCCGTGTGACGCACACGTGGCTGCGGGGCAAGGCCACGCTCGTCGACGGGAAGCTCACGTGACACCTGTAATCCTGCTGGCCGCCGAGAAGGAATCGGCGGAAGTGACCGACTGGGCCGCCCGCGTCGGCTGGGTCGTGGGCCTCGGCCTGTTCGTCGCGCTCGTCTACTGGCTGATGCGCGAGGGCTGGAAGTGGCGCAGCACCCTCCAGGGCGACCTGCCGGAGCTCCCCACCGCGCCGGACGCCGCCGGCCCGGCGAAACTGAGCCTGAGCGGCCGCTACCACGGCTCCACCAGCGCCGGACAGTGGCTGGACCGCATCGTGGCGCACGGCCTGGGCACCCGCAGCCGGGTCGAGCTCACGCTGACGGACGCGGGCCTGGACGTCGTACGCCCCGGCGCGAACGACTTCTTCGTCCCCGTCGCCGCGCTGCGCGAGGCCCGCCTCGACAAGGGCATCGCCGGCAAGGTGCTCACCGAGGGCGGCCTGCTGGTCGTCACCTGGGTGCACGGCGACAAGCTGATCGACTCCGGCTTCCGCTCGGACCACGCGGCCGAGCACAACGAGTGGGTCGAAACACTGAACGACATGATCAACAAGACGGAAACGGAAGGCGCACGATGACGACCTCCACCAGGGGAGTTGCCAAGACTCCCGCCGTACTCGTCCTGGAGGACGGCCGGATCTTCCGCGGCCGTGCCTACGGGGCCGTGGGGGCCACGTTCGGCGAAGCCGTGTTCTCCACCGGCATGACCGGCTACCAGGAGACCCTCACCGACCCGTCGTACCACCGCCAGGTGGTCGTGATGACCGCCCCGCACATCGGGAACACGGGCATCAACGACGAGGACATGGAGTCCAAGAAGATCTGGGTCTCCGGCTACGTCGTCCGCGACCCCGCGCGCGTGCCCTCCAGCTGGCGCTCCCGCCGCACGCTGGACGACGAGCTGGCCGCCCAGGGCGTCGTCGGCATCTCCGGCATCGACACCCGCGCCCTCACCCGCCACCTGCGCGAGCGCGGCGCCATGCGCGTCGGCATCTTCAGCGGGGACGCGATCCAGGACGACGCCGCGCTGCTGGCCCGTGTCCAGGAAGCCCCCGAGATGACCGGCGCCGACCTCTCCGCCGAGGTCGCCACCACCGAGGCGTACGTCGTCCCGGCGATGGGCGAGAAGAAGTTCACCGTCGCCGCCGTCGACCTCGGCATCAAGGGCATGACCCCGTACCGGATGGCCGAGCGCGGCATCGAGGTGCACGTGCTGCCCGCCACCGCGACCGTCGAGGACGTGTACGCCGTCGACCCCGACGGCGTGTTCTTCTCCAACGGCCCCGGCGACCCGTCCACCGCCGACCACCCGGTCTCCGTCATGCAGGGCGTCCTGGAGCGCGGCACCCCGCTCTTCGGCATCTGCTTCGGCAACCAGATCCTCGGCCGCGCCCTGGGCTTCGGCACCTTCAAGCTGAAGTACGGCCACCGCGGCATCAACCAGCCGGTGCAGGACCGCACGACCGGCAAGGTCGAGGTCACCGCGCACAACCACGGCTTCGCCGTCGACGCCCCGCTCGACAAGGTCTCCGACACCCCCTACGGCCGCGCCGAGGTCTCCCACGTCTGCCTCAACGACAACGTGGTGGAAGGCCTCCAGCTCCTCGACAAGCCGGCCTTCAGCGTCCAGTACCACCCCGAAGCGGCAGCCGGCCCGCACGACGCCGCCTACCTGTTCGACCGCTTCGTGAACCTCATGGAGGGCCAGCGTGCCTAAGCGCACCGATATCCAGTCCGTCCTGGTCATCGGCTCCGGCCCGATCGTCATCGGCCAGGCCGCGGAGTTCGACTACTCCGGCACCCAGGCCTGCCGCGTGCTCAAGGCCGAGGGCCTGCGCGTCGTCCTGGTGAACTCCAACCCGGCGACGATCATGACCGACCCGGAGATCGCCGACGCCACCTACGTCGAGCCGATCACCCCCGAGTTCGTCGAGAAGATCATCGCCAAGGAGCGGCCCGACGCCCTGCTGCCCACCCTGGGCGGCCAGACGGCCCTCAACACCGCCATCTCGCTGCACGGCAACGGCGTCCTGGAGAAGTACGGCGTCGAGCTGATCGGCGCCAACGTGGAGGCCATCAACAAGGGCGAGGACCGCGACCTGTTCAAGGAGGTCGTCGAGGAGGTCCGCAAGAAGATCGGCCACGGCGAGTCGGCCCGGTCCTACATCTGCCACTCCATGGACGACGTCCTCAAGGGCGTCGAGGAGCTCGGCGGCTACCCGGTCGTCGTCCGTCCCTCCTTCACCATGGGAGGCGCCGGTTCCGGCTTCGCCCACGACGAGGAGGAGCTGCGCCGCATCGCCGGCCAGGGCCTCACCCTCTCGCCGACCACCGAGGTGCTCCTGGAGGAGTCCATCCTCGGCTGGAAGGAGTACGAGCTGGAGCTGATGCGCGACAAGAACGACAACGTCGTGGTCGTCTGCTCCATCGAGAACTTCGACCCCATGGGCGTCCACACCGGCGACTCGATCACCGTCGCGCCCGCGATGACGCTGACCGACCGCGAGTACCAGGTGCTGCGCGACGTCGGCATCGCGATCATCCGCGAGGTAGGCGTCGACACCGGCGGCTGCAACATCCAGTTCGCGGTGAACCCCGAGGACGGCCGCGTGATCGTCATCGAGATGAACCCGCGCGTGTCGCGTTCCTCGGCACTCGCCTCCAAGGCGACCGGCTTCCCGATCGCGAAGATCGCCGCCAAGCTCGCCGTCGGCTACACGCTGGACGAGATCCCGAACGACATCACGCAGGAGACCCCGGCCTCCTTCGAGCCGACCCTCGACTACGTGGTCGTCAAGGCCCCGCGCTTCGCCTTCGAGAAGTTCCCGAGCGCGGACTCCACGCTGACCACCACCATGAAGTCGGTCGGCGAGGCCATGGCCATCGGCCGCAACTTCACCGAGGCCTTCCAGAAGGCGCTGCGCTCGCTGGAGAAGAAGGGCAGCCAGTTCACGTTCGTCGGTGAACCCGGCGACAGGAAGGCGCTGCTGGAAGAGGCCGTCCGGCCGACCGACGGCCGGATCAACGCCGTCATGCAGGCCATCCGCGCGGGCGCCACGCCCGAGGAGGTCTTCGAGTACACGAAGATCGACCCCTGGTTCGTCGACCAGCTCTTCCTCATCAAGGAGATCGCCGACGAGCTCGCCGAGGCCCCCGAGCTGACCGTCGACCTGCTCGCCGAGGCCAAGCGGCACGGCTTCTCCGACCAGCAGATCGGCGAGATCCGCGGCCTGCGCGAGGACGTCGTCCGCGAGGTGAGGCACGCGCTCGGCATCCGCCCGGTCTACAAGACGGTCGACACCTGCGCCGCCGAGTTCGCCGCGAAGACGCCGTACTTCTACTCCTCCTACGACGAGGAGACCGAGGTCGCGCGACGCGAGAAGCCGGCCGTCATCATCCTGGGCTCCGGCCCGAACCGCATCGGCCAGGGCATCGAGTTCGACTACTCCTGCGTCCACGCCTCCTTCGCGCTGAGCGACGCCGGGTACGAGACCGTGATGGTCAACTGCAACCCGGAGACCGTCTCCACCGACTACGACACCTCCGACCGGCTGTACTTCGAGCCGCTCACGCTGGAGGACGTCCTGGAGATCGTCCACGCCGAGCAGCAGGCCGGTCCGGTCGCGGGCGTGGTCGTCCAGCTGGGCGGCCAGACCCCGCTCGGCCTGTCGCAGGCGCTGAAGGACAACGGCGTGCCCGTCGTCGGCACCCCGCCGGAGGCCATCCACGCCGCCGAGGACCGGGGCGCCTTCGGCCGGGTCCTCGCGGAGGCCGGCCTGCCCGCCCCCAAGCACGGCACCGCCACCACCTTCGCCGGTGCCAAGGCCATCGCCGACGAGATCGGCTACCCCGTCCTGGTGCGGCCCTCCTACGTCCTCGGCGGACGCGGCATGGAGATCGTCTACGACGAGGCCCGCCTCGAGTCGTACATCGCCGAGTCGACCGAGATCAGCCCGTCCCGCCCGGTGCTGGTCGACCGGTTCCTGGACGACGCGATCGAGATCGACGTGGACGCTCTGTACGACGGCGAGGAGCTGTACCTCGGCGGCGTCATGGAGCACATCGAGGAGGCCGGCATCCACTCCGGCGACTCGGCGTGCGCCCTGCCCCCGATCACGCTGGGCGGCTTCGACATCAAGCGGCTGCGCGCCTCCACCGAGGGCATCGCCAAGGGTGTCGGTGTGCGAGGCCTGATCAACATCCAGTTCGCGCTGGCCGGGGACATCCTCTACGTCCTGGAGGCCAACCCGCGCGCCTCCCGCACCGTCCCCTTCACCTCCAAGGCGACCGCGGTGCCGCTGGCCAAGGCCGCCGCCCGCATCTCGCTCGGCGCGACCATCGCCGAGCTGCGCGCCGAGGGCCTGCTCCCGGCCACCGGTGACGGCGGCGAGCTGCCGCTGGACGCGCCGATCTCCGTCAAGGAGGCCGTGATGCCGTGGTCCCGCTTCCGGGACATCCACGGCCGCGGCGTCGACACGGTCCTCGGCCCGGAGATGCGCTCCACCGGCGAGGTCATGGGCATCGACTCGGTCTTCGGCACGGCGTACGCCAAGTCGCAGGCCGGCGCGTACGGCCCGCTGCCGACCAAGGGCCGGGCGTTCATCTCGGTCGCCAACCGCGACAAGCGCTCGATGATCTTCCCGGCCCGCGAGCTGGTCGCCCACGGCTTCGAGCTGATGGCCACCTCCGGCACCGCCGAGGTCCTGCGCCGCAACGGCATCAACGCCACCGTCGTGCGCAAGCAGTCCGAGGGCACCGGCCCGAACGGCGAGAAGACCATCGTCCAGCTGATCCACGACGGCGAGGTCGACCTCATCGTCAACACCCCGTACGGCACCGGCGGCCGCCTCGACGGCTACGACATCCGTACGGCGGCCGTGGCACGCTCCGTGCCGTGTCTGACGACGGTCCAGGCGCTCGCCGCGGCGGTCCAGGGCATCGACGCCCTCACCCACGGCGACGTGGGAGTGCGCTCTCTCCAGGAACACGCCGAGTTCCTGACCGCGGCCCGCGACTAGCAGCCCCGAGGGGGACACCGGAAACGGTGTCCCCCTCTTCATGAGCCCATGAGCCCCAGAGGGCTCTACCCAGGCTTCACGAGGACACATGTACAAGATCTTCTTCAAACTCCTCTTCTCCCGCATGGACCCGGAGCAGGCCCACCACCTCGCCTTCCGCTGGATCCGCCTCGCCGCCCGCGTCCCCGTGCTGCGCACCTTCGTCGCCGCCGCGCTCGCGCCGCGCCACAGGGAGCTGCGCACCGAGGCCCTCGGCCTGCGCATGCACGGGCCCTTCGGGCTCGCCGCCGGCTTCGACAAGAACGCGGTCGCGATCGACGGCATGGCGATGCTCGGCTTCGACCACGTCGAGATCGGCACGGTGACCGGGGAGCCGCAGCCCGGCAACCCCAAGAAGCGGCTGTTCCGGCTCGTGGGCGACCGGGCGCTGATCAACCGCATGGGCTTCAACAACGACGGCTCGCTGGCCGTCGCCGCCCGCCTGGCCTCCCGTACGCCCGTCTTCCGGACCGTCGTCGGCGTCAACATCGGGAAGACGAAGGCCGTCCCGGAGGAGGAGGCCGTCGACGACTACGTGAAGTCCGCCGAGCGACTGGCCCCGCACGCCGACTACCTCGTCGTCAACGTCTCCTCCCCGAACACGCCCGGCCTGCGCAACCTCCAGGCCACCGAGGCGCTGCGTCCGCTTCTCACCGCGGTCCGCGAGGCCGCCGACCGCGCGGTCACCGCGCGGCGCGTCCCCCTCCTGGTCAAGATCGCGCCGGACCTCGCCGACGAGGACGTCGACGCGGTCGCCGACCTGGCCGTCGAGCTGGGCCTGGACGGGATCATCGCGACCAACACCACCATCGCGCGCGAGGGACTCGGCCTGACGTCCTCGCCCGTCCTCGTCCGGGAGACCGGCGGCCTGTCCGGCGCGCCCCTCAAGGCGCGCTCCCTGGAGGTGCTGCGCCGCCTCTACGCGCGCGTGGGCGACCGGATCACCCTGGTGGGCGTCGGCGGCGTCGAGACCGCCGAGGACGCCTGGCAGCGCATCCTGGCCGGGGCCACGCTGGTCCAGGGCTACAGCGCCTTCATCTACGAAGGTCCGTTCTACGCTCGCGACCTCCACAAGGGGCTCGCCGCACGCCTGCGGCAGAGCCCGTACGCCACCCTCGCCGACGCGGTCGGCGCCGACGTGAGGAAGCCCCGATGAGCGGTACGACCGAACCCTTCGGCGCACGCCTGCGCCGTGCCATGGACGAACGCGGGCCGCTGTGCGTCGGCATCGACCCGCACGCCTCTCTGCTCGCCGAGTGGGGTCTGAACGACGACGTGGCCGGTCTGGAGCGTTTCAGCCGCACCGTCGTGGAGGCGGTGGCGGACCGGGTGGCCGTGCTCAAGCCGCAGAGCGCCTTCTTCGAGCGCTTCGGGTCGCGTGGCGTCGCAGTTCTGGAGAAGTCGGTCGAACAGGCGCGGGCGGCCGGCGCGCTGGTCGTCATGGACGCCAAGCGCGGCGACATCGGCTCGACCATGGCCGCGTACGCCGAGTCGTTCCTGCACAGGGACTCCCCACTGTTCTCCGACGCGCTGACCGTCTCGCCCTACCTCGGCTACGGGTCCCTCGGGCCGGCCGTCGACATGGCGCGCGAGAACGGCGCGGGCCTGTTCGTGCTGGCGCTGACCTCCAACCCGGAAGGCGGCGAGGTCCAGCACGCGGTCCGCGACGACGGGCGCAGCGTCGGGGCGACGATGCTGGCGCACCTGGCCGCTGAGAACGCGGGGGAGGCGCCCCTCGGGTCCTTCGGCGCGGTCGTCGGCGCCACCCTCGGCGACCTGTCGTCGTACGACCTGGGCATCAACGGCCCGCTCCTGGCACCCGGCATCGGCGCGCAGGGCGCCACCCCCGCGGATCTGCCGCGGGTCTTCGGCGACGCGGTGCGCAACGTCGTTCCCAACGTCAGCCGGGGTGTTCTGCGTCACGGTCCCGATGTGGCCGCGTTGCGGAAGGCCGCGGACCGTTTCGCGGCGGAGGTCAGGACGGCGGTCGCGGCGGCCTGACTCTGGATACACCCTCAAATCAGAGGCAATATGTCCAATATGCCCGACCTGACAAAGGCTGACCAGGACTTTTCCGCTGTTCTCGCTGACTCTGGCGGACTTGACCGCTAGTCTCCGACAGGAGTCAACGGGCGAGCGTGTTGCTCGTGGCTCCCCAGGTGTGGGGCGACTAGGTTCCTCACCGGTCCGTATCCGACAGTTCGACATCCGAGGTGACGTAGGCGTGGCTCTTCCGCCCCTTACCCCTGAACAGCGCGCAGCCGCGCTCGAAAAGGCCGCCGCGGCTCGCCGGGAGCGGGCCGAGGTCAAGAATCGACTCAAGCACTCCGGTGCCTCCCTCCACGAGGTCATCAAGCAGGGCCAGGAGAACGACGTCATCGGCAAGATGAAGGTCTCCGCCCTCCTCGAGTCCCTGCCGGGCGTGGGCAAGGTCCGCGCCAAGCAGATCATGGAGCGACTGGGCATCTCCGAGAGTCGCCGTGTGCGTGGGCTCGGTTCCAACCAGATCGCCTCCCTTGAGCGCGAGTTCGGCAGCACCGGCAGCTGAGTCCGGAGCACTCCGGGACAACTGGAATAATCGCAGCATGGCTGCAACACCCCGGGGGACGTCCCCCGTACCCCCGGACGCACGTCCGCGGCTGACCGTGCTCTCCGGCCCCTCGGGGGTCGGCAAGAGCACGGTCGTCGCCCATATGCGCAAGGAACACCCCGAGGTCTGGCTGTCGGTCTCGGCGACGACCCGCCGGCCCCGTCCCGGCGAGCAGCACGGCGTCCACTACTTCTTCGTCACCGACGAGGAGATGGACAAGCTGATCGCCAACGGCGAGCTGCTGGAGTGGGCCGAGTTCGCCGGCAACCGCTACGGCACGCCGCGTGCGGCCGTACTGGAGCGCCTGGAGGCCGGTGAGCCGGTGCTTCTGGAGATCGACCTCCAGGGCGCGCGGCAGGTCCGCGAGTCCATGCCGGAGGCTCAGCTGGTGTTCCTGGCCCCGCCCTCCTGGGACGAGCTGGTGCGCAGGCTCACCGGCCGGGGCACCGAGCCGCCGGAGGTGATCGAGCGCCGCCTCGCCGCGGCCAAGGTCGAGCTGGCGGCCGAGCCCGAGTTCGACCAGACCCTGGTCAACACCTCCGTCGAGGACGTGGCGCGCGAGCTGCTAGCCTTGACGAACGTCGTGTGATCGTCACTGGTCCGCTGATCCCGACCGGTCGGCCGACCGGTCACCCGACTGAATCTTTCCCATCCATCGGAAGGTAGAGCGTGTCCTCTTCCATCTCCGCGCCCGAGGGCATCATCAACCCGCCGATCGACGAGCTCCTCGAGGCCACGGACTCGAAGTACAGCCTCGTGATCTACGCGGCCAAGCGGGCCCGTCAGATCAACGCGTACTACTCGCAGCTCGGCGAGGGCCTCCTCGAGTACGTCGGTCCGCTCGTCGACACCCACGTCCACGAGAAGCCGCTCTCGATCGCCCTGCGCGAGATCAACGCGGGGCTGCTGACCTCCGAGGCCATCGAAGGTCCGGCGCAGTAGTACCGACCACATCGGCGGTCGTATTCTCAGCCTGAAGCTGACTTGTCCACAGGCCCGGCAGTCCGACTGTCGGGCCTGTGGTGTGTGATGGGTCCTACGCGATATCCGAGTCGGGGAGAGACGGTGGACAAGCCCAAGGTCGTTCTGGGGGTCAGCGGCGGCATCGCCGCGTACAAGGCCTGTGAGCTGCTGCGCAGGTTCACGGAGTCGGGGCACGAGGTCCGGGTCGTCCCCACCGCCTCCGCGCTGCACTTCGTCGGCGCCGCCACCTGGTCCGCCCTGTCGGGCAACCCCGTGTCGACCGAGGTGTGGGACGACGTCCACCAGGTCCCGCACGTGCGCATCGGCCAGCACGCCGACCTCGTCGTCGTCGCCCCGGCCACCGCCGACATGCTCGCCAAGGCCGCCCACGGCCTCGCCGACGACCTCCTCACCAACACGCTGCTCACGGCCCGCTGCCCGGTCGTCTTCGCCCCCGCCATGCACACCGAGATGTGGGAGCACCCGGCCACCCGGGAGAACGTGGCGACGTTGCGCCGCCGCGGCGCGGTCGTCATCGAGCCGGCCGTCGGCCGCCTCACCGGCGTCGACACCGGCAAGGGCCGGCTGCCCGACCCGGGCGAGATCTTCGAGGTCTGCCGCCGGGTGCTCGCCCGCGGCGCGAGCGAGCCGGACCTCGTCGGACGGCACGTCGTCGTCAGCGCCGGCGGCACCCGGGAGCCCCTGGACCCCGTCCGCTTCCTCGGCAACCGCTCCTCGGGCAAGCAGGGCTACGCCCTGGCCCGCACCGCCGCCGCCCGGGGCGCCCGCGTCACGCTGGTCGCGGCGAACGCGTCGCTGCCGGACCCGGCCGGCGTGGACGTGGTCCCGGTGGGCACGGCCGTGGAACTGCGCGAGGCGATGCTGCGCGCCGCGGTGGACGCCGACGCCGTCGTCATGGCCGCGGCCGTCGCGGACTTCCGCCCGGCGGCGTACGCCGCCGGGAAGATCAAGAAGAAGGACGACCAGGAGCCCGCGCCGATCGCCCTGGTGCGCAACCCGGACATCCTCGCGGAGATCGCCGCCGAGCGGGCCCGCTCCGGTCAGGTGGTCGTCGGCTTCGCCGCCGAGACCGACGACGTCCTCGCCAACGGCCGGGCCAAGCTGAAACGCAAGGGCTGCGACCTCCTCGTGGTGAACGAGGTGGGGGAGCGCAAGACCTTCGGCTCCGAGGAGAACGAGGCCGTGATCCTCGGCGCCGACGGCAGCGAGACCCCGGTGGCGCACGGCCCGAAGGAAGCGCTGGCCGAGACCGTCTGGGACCTCGTTGCGGAACGGCTCGGCTGAATGACTCATTCACTCCCCCCGCCCCGCGAACCCCGCGCATTCGAGCGTGGCGGCTCTGGCCAAGGGCGCTCCGTTCCGGGCAGAATGCCCGTGCCGCAGGTCACAGCCCTTCCGACAGCCGAGACGGGTGAGTCCACGGCCGAGTGCGACCGATAAACTGTTCTCGGACGTCGCCGGGTGCAGCTCCCCGTGCCGTCCACCAATGATCAGCCAGCAGCCGCTGCAACCCCAGGGAGCGTTGTGTCCCGTCGCCTGTTCACCTCGGAGTCCGTGACCGAAGGTCACCCCGACAAGATCGCTGACCAGATCAGCGACACCATTCTCGACGCGCTTCTGCGTGAGGACCCGACTTCCCGGGTCGCCGTCGAAACCCTGATCACCACCGGCCTGGTGCACGTGGCCGGCGAGGTCACGACCAAGGCCTACGCGGACATCGCCACACTGGTCCGCGGCAAGATCCTGGAGATCGGCTACGACTCCTCGAAGAAGGGCTTCGACGGCGCGTCCTGCGGTGTCTCGGTCTCGATCGGTGCGCAGTCCCCGGACATCGCGCAGGGCGTCGACACGGCGTACGAGAACCGGGTCGAGGGCGACGAGGACGAGCTGGACCGGCAGGGCGCCGGTGACCAGGGCCTGATGTTCGGCTACGCGTCCGACGAGACGCCGACCCTGATGCCGCTGCCGGTCTTCCTGGCGCACCGCCTGTCCAAGCGCCTGTCCGAGGTCCGCAAGAACGGCACGATCCCCTACCTGCGCCCGGACGGCAAGACGCAGGTCACCATCGAGTACGACGGCGACAAGGCCGTCCGTCTCGACACGGTCGTCGTCTCCTCCCAGCACGCGAGCGACATCGACCTCGAGTCCCTGCTGGCTCCCGACATCAAGGAATTCGTCGTCGAGCCGGAGCTGAAGGCGCTGCTCGAGGACGGCATCAAGCTCGACACGGAGAACTACCGGCTTCTGGTCAACCCGACCGGCCGCTTCGAGATCGGCGGCCCGATGGGCGACGCCGGCCTGACCGGCCGCAAGATCATCATCGACACGTACGGCGGCATGGCCCGCCACGGCGGCGGCGCCTTCTCGGGCAAGGACCCGTCCAAGGTGGACCGCTCCGCCGCGTACGCGATGCGCTGGGTCGCCAAGAACGTCGTCGCCGCGGGCCTCGCCGCCCGCTGCGAGGTCCAGGTCGCCTACGCCATCGGCAAGGCCGAGCCGGTCGGTCTCTTCGTGGAGACCTTCGGCACCGCCAAGATCGACGCCGAGAAGATCGAGAAGGCGATCGACGAGGTTTTCGACCTCCGCCCGGCCGCCATCATCCGCGACCTCGACCTGCTCCGCCCGATCTACGCCCAGACCGCGGCGTACGGCCACTTCGGCCGCGAGCTTCCCGACTTCACCTGGGAGCGCACGGACCGCGTGGACGCGCTGCGGCAGGCGGCGGGGCTGTAAAACGCTCCGCCCGACGGCACGTCGCGAGGCCCGGTGTCCCCGGTGGGGGGCGCCGGGCCTCGACGCGTCCGCGGGCGGGCAGGGCCGGCCGGTGGCGCGGCGACGCGCACCGGGCGCCGCCCGTTGTCAGTGGTCTTTGGTAGGAATGCAGGCGTGAGCAGCGAGAACGAACCGGCGGGCGGTGGCGCGAAGGACGCGCCGCCCGAGCAGCTCGCGCTCATCCGGGAGAGCGTGCGCAAGGCGAAGGCACCGCGGGCCAAGCCGCGGACCTGGCGCGGAGCCGCGCTCGCCAAGGAGTTGCCCGTCGCCCGGGTGCTCGTCGACAAGGGCGTACTCCATCTCGACCGGTACTTCGACTACGCCGTGCCCGAGGAGCTCGACGCCGAAGCCCAGCCCGGTGTGCGGGTGCGGGTGCGGTTCGGGGCCGGGCGGCACCGGGTGCGGGACGGGCGGCGCGAGGGCGGGGGGCTCATCGACGGCTTCCTCGTCGAGCGGCTCGCCGAGTCCGACTACGCGGGTCCGCTGGCCGCACTGGCCCAGGTCGTCTCGCCGGAGCGGGTGCTGGACGAGGAGTTGCTGGGGCTCGTGCGGGCGGTCGCCGACCGGTACGCGGGCAGCCTCGCCGACGTGCTGCAGCTCGCCGTACCCCCGCGCAACGCGCGCGCCGAGAAGCGGGCCTCACCGGAGCCGCTGCCACCTCCGCCCGTGCCGGAGCCGGGGTCCTGGGCCCGGTACGAGCAGGGGCCGGCGTTCGTCGCGGCTCTCGCCTCGGGGGGCGCGCCGCGCGCGGTGTGGAACGCGTTGCCCGGCCCGCGGTGGAGCGAGGAGCTGGCGCGGGCCGTGGCGGCGACGCTGGCCTCCGGCCGCGGCGCGCTCGTCGTCCTGCCGGACGGGCGGGCCGTCGCCCGTGCCGACGCCGCGCTGACCGCCCTGCTGGGCGAGGGACGGCACGCGGTGCTCACCGCCGACGCAGGGCCCGAGAAGCGGTACGCGCAGTGGCTCGCGGTGCGCCGAGGGGCCGTACGGGCCGTCGTCGGGACCCGCGCCGCCATGTTCGCGCCGGTGCGGGACCTCGGGCTGGTCGCCCTCTGGGACGACGGGGACGACAACCACAGCGAGCCGCACGCCCCGCAGCCGCACGCGCGCGAGGTACTGCTGCTGCGTGCCGCCCAGGACAGGTGCGCCTTCCTGCTGGGCGGCTGGAACTGCACCGTGGAGGCCGCTCAGCTCGTGGAGACCGGCTGGGCGCGGCCGCTGGTCGCCGCGCGGGACCAGGTGCGGGCCGCCGCCCCGCTCGTACGGACCGTGGGGGACCAGGACCTGGCCCGCGACGAGGCCGCCCGGGCCGCACGGCTGCCGACGCTCGCCTGGCAGGCGGTCAGGGACGGGCTGCGGCAGGGGCCGGTGCTCGTGCAGGTGCCCCGGCGGGGCTACGTACCGCGGATGGCGTGTGCCGCGTGCCGGACGCCCGCGCGGTGCCGGCACTGCTCCGGCCCGCTGGAAGGCCAGGAGTCCGGGTCCGCGCTGCGGTGCGGATGGTGCGGGCGGGAGGAGAGCGGCTGGCACTGCCCGGAGTGCGGGGCCTTCCGGCTGCGCGCGCAAGTCGTGGGGGCGCGGCGCACCGCCGAGGAACTGGGGCGCGCCTTCCCGGCGGTGCCCGTGCGCACCTCCGGGCGTGAGCACGTGCTGGACACCGTGTCCGAGGCCCCCGCGCTGGTCGTGAGCACCCCGGGCGCCGAACCCGTCGCCGAGGGCGGCTACGCGGCGGCCCTGCTGCTGGACGGCTGGGCGATGCTCGGCCGTCCCGACCTGCGCGCCGGCGAGGACGCGCTGCGGCGCTGGCTGGCCGCCGCCGCCCTGGTGCGCCCGCAGAGCGCCGGCGGCACGGTCGTCGCGGTCGCCGAGCCGACCCTGCGGCCGGTGCAGGCGCTGGTGCGCTGGGACCCCGTCGGCCACGCGGTGCGGGAACTGGCCGAGCGGGCCGAGCTGGGCTTCCCGCCGGTGTCGCGGATGGCGGCCGTGGCGGGGCCGGCGGAGGCCGTGGCCGGCTTCCTGAGCGCCGTCGAACTGCCGCACGAGGCCGAGGTGCTGGGTCCCGTGCCGCTGCCGGTCACGCCCGCGGGGCGGCCGCGGCGGGCGGGCGCCCCGCCGCCCGGGGAGCACTGGGAGCGGGCGCTGGTCCGGGTGCCGCCGGGGCGTGGGGCCGCGCTGGCCGGTGCGTTGAAGGCCGCTCAGGCGGCGCGGACGGCGCGGGGGAGCGACGCCCCGGTGTGGGTGCGGATCGATCCGCCCGACATCGGCTGAGGGATGTACGGCACAGAGGCGCGGGGGGGCCCCCCCGGCGCCCCCGGGGGGGGGCCCGGCGCGGGGGGGGGGGCGGGGGGGGGGGTGGGGGGGGGGGGGGGGGCCGGGGGCGGGGCGGGGGGGCGCGGGGCGG
>NZ_JBIRHU010000046.1:0-21188 GCF_044328675.1 Streptomyces sp. NPDC017890 | reverse complement strand
GGCGGGGGCGGCCCCCCCCCCCCCCCGGCCCCCCCCGGGGGGTCGTCGGGGCCCCCCCCCCCCCCCCCCCCCCCCCCCGGGGGGGGGGGGGCCGGCCCCCCCCCCCCCCCCCCCCCCCCCCGGCCCCGCCTTGGCTCAGCCGCCAGCAACGACTGCCGATCGCGAGGGACTTCTTGTGACCAGCACACCGACCCATGGGGCCCCGGCCGGCCGGCAGTCCGGCGCCGGACGCCCCACCGCCACACCGCTCAGCCGGGCGATGGACACCATCAAGAAGCTGCGCGCGGAGCTGGACGAGGCGAAGGCCCGGCCGGCCGACGACGCCGGCCCGCTGGCCGTGGTCGGCGTCGGGCTCCGGCTGCCCGGTGGCATCGCCGACCTCGACGGCTACTGGGATGCCCTCGCCGAGGGCCGTGACCTGGTCCGTCCGATGCCCGAGCACCGCAAGGAGCCCTTCACCGACGAGTGGGACGCCCTCCCGCACCGCGGTGGCCACCTCGACGACGTACTCGGCTTCGACGCCGCCTTCTTCGGCGTCAGCCCGCGTGAGGCCCGCAGCCTCGACCCGCAGCACCGACTGCTGCTCGAAGTGGCCTGGGAGGCACTGGAGGACGCGGCGCTGCCGCCGCGCGCCCTCGCCGAGAGCGGACGGCGCACCGGGCTGTACGTGGGCGTGACCGGCCAGGACTACCGCGACTGGCAGCCCGCGGGGCAGGAGGACGCCTACTGGCTGACCGGCAACGGACACTGCTTCGCGGCCGGGCGGATCGCCTACACCCTGGGCCTGATGGGTCCGGCGGTCGCCGTGGACACCGCCTGCTCGTCCTCCCTGACCGCGGTCCACCTCGCCGGCCAGGCGCTGCGCCGCGGCGAGTGCGACGTGGCCCTCGCGGGCGGCGTCAACCTCATCCTGTCGCCCCGCTCGACCCGGCTGATCCAGCAGACCAACTCACTGGCCCCGGACGGCCTGTGCAAGACCTTCGACGCGCGGGCCAACGGTTTCACCCGCGGTGAGGGATGCGGTGTCGTCGTCCTGAAGCGGCTCGCCGACGCCCGGCGCGACGGCGACCGCGTGCACGCCGTGGTCCGCGGCAGCGCCGTCAACCAGGACGGCCGTTCCTCGGGCTTCACCGCGCCCAACGTCCGGGCGCAGATCTCCCTGATCCGGGCCGCCCTGGACGACGCCGGACTGAGCCCGGCGGAGATCGGCGCCGTCGAGGCGCACGGCACCGGCACCGCGCTCGGTGACCCCATCGAGGTCGAGGCGATCGTCGCCGCCCTGGACCGGTCCGCGGGCGGCCCCCCGCTGCGCATCGGCTCGGTGAAGACCGGCCTGGGCCACCTGGAGGCGGCCTCCGGCATCGCGGGACTCATCCGCGGCGTGCTGTCGGTCCAGCGGCGCCTTCTCCCGCCGGTCGTGCACCTGAGCACCCTCAACCCCCGCATCCAGCTCGACGGCACCGGCATCGAGTTCCCCCGCGAGGTGCTGCCCTGGGAGGCCGGCGACAGCGGGCCGGGCAGCTGCCTGGGCGTCAGCTCGTTCGGCATGAGCGGCACCAACGCCCACGTCGTCCTCGGTGCGCCGACGGAGCGGGAGCGGACACCGGCCGCGTCCGGCACCGGCCCGGTGGCCGGCTTCGAGGTCTCCGCCCGCACCGAGGACGCGCTGCGCGCCTTGGCGGGCCTGCTGGCCGGCCGTCTGGCGGAGCTGCCCGCCGAGGAGTACGCCGCGTTCGCCTACACCGTCACCCACGGCCGGGCCCGCCACGGGGTGCGCGCCCTGGTCACCGCCGAGGACCCCCGGGCCGCGCTGTCGGCCCTGCGCGAGCTCGCCGCGGGCGGCACGCCGGAGGCGGTACGGCTGACCGACGCCGCGCCGGACGCGCCGGCGGATCCGGCCACGGCCGCACTGCCGCGCGCGGTCACCAGCCTGCCGGCCTACCCGTGGGAGCGGGTGCGGTACGCGCCCGCCCGGGACGCGGACGCGGGCAGCGGTACGGCCACCCGACCCACCGGAAACACGGACGCGGGACAGGCCGCCACGGGCACCCGTACCCCCCACGTCACCGGCGAGGCCGGGGCCGACGGTCCGCGGACGGCGCTCCCCGCTCTCCGCGTCGCCTGGACCCCGTACACCTCGCCCGCCGCCACGGACACCCCCGACGCCCCGGACTCCGCCGTGGACCGTCCGCTTCTCGTCGCCGGTGACGACACCGCGCTGGTGGCCCTGCTCGCCGAGGCCGCGCGGGCCGGCGGCGGCCGCCCCGTGGAGGTACTGGAGACGCTGCCCGACTCCGCCGAGCGGTGGGCCGGGGTCCGGGCCGAGCACCCCGGGGACCTGCTCCTCGCGCTCGCGGCGGCGCCGCTGCCCGGCGCGCCGGACGAACCCGCGCCCACCCGGCACGCCGCCGCCCTGGCCGCCGCCGCGACCGCAGCCGTGCGCGCACTGCCCGACGGCCCCGGCCGCGTCCACCTCGTCACGGCCGGCGTGCGGCAGGTGACCGGGGACGACGCGATCGCCGCGGGCGACCACGGAGTGCTGCACGGACTCGCCCCGGTACTCGCCCTGGAGTACCCCCGCGTGTGGGGCGGCATCGTGGACCTTCCGGCCGACCGCGGCCCCGAGGACGCGTCGGCCGCGCTGAGCGCGATCACGGCCCAGGACTCCGAGGACCTCCTCGCCGTCCGCGCCGGCCGGGTCTACGCGGCCCGGCTGCGCCCGGTCGAGGAAACGCCGCAGCCGCTGTCGGTGCGCTCCGACGGAACGTATCTGCTGAGCGGTGGCCTGGGTGCGATCGGCCGCGTGGTCGCCCGCGACCTGGCCGCCCGCGGCGCCGGCCACCTCGTCCTGCTCGGCCGCCGCGCCCAGGAGGACCTGCCCGCCGAGGCGGCGGACCTGCTCGCCGAGCTGGCCGCGTCCGGCACCCCGGCGACGTACCTGCGGGCCGACGTCGGCGACGGTCCGGAGGTGGCCGCCGCCCTGGGTTCGCTCGACGCCATGCCCCCGCTGCGCGGGGTGGTGCACGCCGCCGGCGCCATCGAGCGGCTGCCGCTCGCGGACGCCGGCGAGGAGGCCTTCGCGACGGCGCTGCACGGCAAGTTCACCGGAGCGCACTGGCTGCGGCTGCTGACGGACGACCGGCCGCTGGACTTCTTCGTGCAGCTGTCCTCCGTCTCCGCCGTCTGGGGCACCAGCGGCTACGGCGCCTACGCGGCCGCCAACGGCGCCCTGGACACGGTGGCGGAACGGGCCGCCGCGTCGGGACGGCCGGCCGGCAGCGTCGCCTTCGGCCCCTGGGACCTGGACGGCATGGCCGGCTCCGAGGCCCGGACGCAGCTCGCCCGGATGGGCGTGCGCCCGGTCACCGCGGCCCAGGGCAGTGCCGCCCTCGCCGTGGCCGGTCCGCACGGTGCCCATCTCGTCGCCTGCGACCTGGACACCGACCGCTTCACGGCCGTCATGAACGCCGTACGCCCGCGGCCCCTGTTCGACCTGCTGGCCCAGCCGTCCGCACCCGCCGCCGGTGCCGACGCCGACGCCGGTGCCGGGGAGACGCCCGCCGCGCCCCGCGACGCGCTGCGTGCCGCACCCGGGCACCGGCGGCCCGCGCTGGTGGCCGCGCACGTCCGCGAGGTGCTGGCCGAGATCCTCGGCCACGACGACCCGGCCGCGCTGCCGGAGCGGACCGGGTTCCTGGATCTCGGCCTGGACTCGATCATGGCCGTCGACGCATCGGCCCGGCTGACGGAGGTGCTCGGCCTGGACGTCGGCATCGGCGACATCTTCGGCCACCCCTCCCTGGAGCGGCTGACCGCCGAGCTGACCGGCCGCCTGTCGGACGCCCCCGCCACACCCGCGCCGCGCCGCACTCCGGCCGCCCGCCACGCGACCGCCACCACACCCGCCACCACGACGACCGGCACCACCGCGGCCGTCACCACCGCGACCGGCGACTTCACGACCGGCGACCTCACGACCGGCGACCTCACGACGGCCCCTCCCGTCACAGCCGCCGGAACCGCGGGCGCCCAGGGACCTGCCCCGGCCGCCGCCGCGCCGGAACCCGTCGCCATCGTCGGCATGGCCGGCCGCTTCCCCGGCGCCGACTCCGTCGAGGACTTCTGGTCGCTGCTCGAGGAGGGCCGCGACGGGGTGGGCCCGGTGCCCGCCGACCGCTGGGACGCGGAGAGCCTCGGCACCCCCGCCCGGGGCGGCTTCCTCGGCGACATCCGCCGCTTCGACGCCGCGTTCTTCGACATCCCCGCCCGGGAGGCGGAGAGCCTCGACCCGCAGCAGCGCCTGCTGCTCGAAGCGGCCTGGCACGCACTGGAGGACGCGGCCTGCGCTCCTTCCGCACTCGCGGGCAGCCGTACCGGCGTGTTCGTCGGCATCTCCAACTCGGACTACGCCCGTGTCATGGAGAGCGGCGGAGCCGACGCGCTGGACGCCTACTTCCCCACCGGTACCGCGCTGAACGCCGCGGCCGGACGCATCGCGTACTACCTCGGTCTGCACGGCCCCGCGCTCGCGGTCGACACCGCCTGCTCGTCGTCGCTGGTCGCCCTGCACCTCGCGGTGCGCTCGCTGCGCTCCGGCGAGAGCGACCGGGCCCTGGCCGGCGGCGTCAACGTCATCGCGGCACCCACCTGCTCGGTGGCCGTCTCCCGTGCCCACATGCTGTCGCCCGAGGGCCGCTGCAAGACCTTCGACGCCTCCGCCGACGGTTTCGTGCGCGCCGAGGGCGTCGGGGTCCTGGTGCTGCGCCGCCTCAGCGACGCGCTGCGCGACGGGGACCGCGTGCTGGCGGTCGTCCACGGCACCGCCGTCAACCAGGACGGAGCCTCCTCCGGGTTCACCGCGCCCAACGGCACCGCGCAGCGCCGGGTGATCCGCGAGGCGCTCGCCGACGCCGGCGTCGAGGGCGCCGACATCGACTACCTGGAGGCGCACGGCACGGGCACCTCGCTCGGCGACCCGATCGAGGTGGAGGCCGCCTGGGACGTACTGGGCCCCGGCCGCCGGCCCGGCGAGCCGCTGCTGATCGGCTCGGTCAAGAGCAACATCGGCCACTGCGAGTCGGCCTCCGGCATGGCCTCCCTGGTCAAGTCGGTGCTCGCCCTGCACCACGGGCGGATCCCGGCCGGGCTGCACTTCAGCACGCCCAATCCGCACGTGCCGTGGCGCGACATGAACGTCCGGGTCGTCGACGGGCGGGTCTCCTGGACGCCGGGCGACCGCCCCCGCCTGGCCGGCGTCTCCGGTTTCGGCTTCTCCGGCACCAACGCGCACGTCGTCCTCGGCGAGGCACCCGCACCCGCACCCGCCCCCGCCCCCGCCGCGAGCGCCGTGCGGAGCACGCCGGGCACGGGCGCGCTGCTGCTGCCGCTGTCCGCGCCCGACGCGGCCGGCCTGGAACGGGTGACCGCCGCCTGGGAAGAGGCACTGGAACACACGGACGAGGAGCTGCTGCCCGACCTCGTCGCCGTCGCCGCGGCCGGCCGCGCCCACCTGCCCGTGCGCCGGGCCGTACTGGGCACCGGACGCGAGAAGCTGCTGTCCGCGCTGCGTACGGCGGGCGCGCCCGGCACGGCGGCCACGCGTGCGCCCCGAGTGGCCTTCCTGTTCTCCGGACAGGGCGCCCAGTACTTCGGGATGGGCCGCGAACTCTACGAGAGCGAGCCGGTGTTCGCGGCGGTCATCGACGACTGCGACCGCGTCCTCACCCCGTACCTGGGCGACTCACTGCTCAACCTGGTCTTCTACGGCGACGACCCGCAGGCCGTGAACCAGACCCGGATCACCCAGCCCGCCCTGGTGGCGCTGGAGCTGGCCCTGGCCGCGCTGTGGGAGTCGTGGGGCGTGCGGGCCGCCGCCGTGATGGGGCACAGCGTCGGCGAGGTCGCCGCCGCCGTGCACGCCGGGGTGCTCGGCCGCGAGGACGGCCTGGTCCTGATAGCCCACCGCGCCCGGCTGATGCAGTCGACCGAGCCCGGCGGCATGCTGTCCGTCTCCGGCGCCCCGGACACCGTCGCGGCCTGGGCCGCGGAGGCCGGTGTGGACGTGGCCGCCGTCAACGGGCCCGAGTCGGTCGTGGTGGCCGGACCGAAGGACCTGCTGGACGCGTTCGCCGCACGGCTGACGGAGCGGGGGGTGCGCAGCAGGGCGCTGACCGTCTCGCACGCCTTCCACTCCCGGCTGATGGACCCGGTGCTCGCGGAGTTCGAGACCGCCGTCGCCCCGCTCGCCTTCGGCGCGCCGCGCATCCCGGTGATCGCCAACGTCACGGGCGCCGAGGCGGCCGACGACACCTACGACGCGGGCTACTTCGTGCGGCACGTCCGGCAGCCGGTGCGTTTCCACGAGGGCGCCCGCGCCCTCACCGAGCTGGATGTCGACGTCCTGCTGGAGGTCGGACCCGACCGGACCCTGGTCAACCTGGTGCGGGCCGCCGGACTCACCCCGGCCGGCGGGGGCGTGCCCTCGCTGCGCCGCGGCGGCGTGGACCGCACCCAGCTGCTCGGCGCCGCGGCGCACCTCTACGAGCAGGGCCAGGACCTGGACCTCGCGCGGATCACGGGCCGCCCCGCGGGCCGCGCCGCCGCACCGCGCTACCCCTTCGCGGACACCTCGTACTGGACCGCTGCCGCCGCCCCCGCCGCGCTCGCGCCGGCCGGCGCGCCGCGTCCCGGGCACGGGCGCCACTGGGGTGCGGAGCTGAAGTCGCCCGCCCTGTCCGGACGCGCCTTCTCCTTCGCCCGCAGTGCCTCGTTCCCGGCCTACCTCACCGACCACCGCCTCTACGGCACCGTCGTCACACCGGCCGCCTCCCACCTGGGCACCGTGCTGTCGGCCCTCGGCGGTGACGGCTCGCCCGTCGTCGTACGGGACCTGATCTGCCCGCGGGCGCTCGTCATCAAGGACGGCGAGGAGTACGAGGTGCAGATCACCGTCGACCGGCCGGGCGCCGACGGCAGCGCCGAGCTGTCCGTGCAGAGCCTCGTCGACCCCGAGCGCGGCGTCTGGCAGCGGCACATCGGCGGACGCTGCGCCACCCCCGCCGTCGAGGAGACGCACCGGCCCCGCCCGGACGACCGCGCCCGCTTCATGGCCGCCGCCGAGCGGCACCTGACCCGGGACGACTTCTACGACTACTTCCGCTCCCTGGGCTACACCCTGGGCCCGTCCTTCCGCTGGATCGACGAGGTGTGGATCCGCGGCGAGCAGGCGCTGGTCCGCTACCGGATGCCGGAACTGCCCGACGACCCGGCCGACTACGAGCTGTACCCCGGGCTGATCGACTCCTGCTTCCAGAGCATCGCCGTGTTCCTGGTCGACGAGGGCGCCGCCGAGGCACCGTCCCTGGCCATCCCGTTCGCCGCGCGGGAGCTCTCCTTCCACGGCCGGCCGGCGACCGGCGGCGAACTGTGGGGCGAGGTGCGGGTGCTGCGCGCCGAACCGCTGGCCAACGACCGGCTGCGGGTGGAGACCGCGGACCTGCACCTGTACGCGGTCGACCCGGCCACCGGCGGCGAGCACAGCGTCTTCCGGGCCGACGAGTTCCGCATCCGGCACGCCTCGCGCGCCGTCCTGGAGGCCGGTCTGCGCGGGGACGGCCTGGTCCGCACCCTGGACTGGGTGCCGCTGCCGCAGGAGTCGGCCGCGCCGCTCACCGCTCCGGTCCCGGTCGCCCTGCTCGGCGACGCCGGCGACACCCACGCCCTGGTCGCCGCGCTGGAGGCCGCCGGCCACCAGGTGTCGGTGCACTGCGACGGCCTCCCGGACGGCCCGGACCGTGCGGACGCGGGGCTCGTGGTGGACGCCCGCTGGCTGGCACCGCGCCCGTCCGCTGCCGGGGCCGGGGCCGGGGCCGGGGCCGGGGCCGCCACGGGCGACGCTCCCGACGCGGGGACGGACACGGGCGACGCTCCCGACGCCGGGGCAGCACTGAGCGCGGTCCGTGCGCTCGCCGCCACCCTGCGCGCGCTGCCGCCGGAGCTGCCCTACGTGCTGCTCGCCGACGGCGACGCCGTGCGCGCGCCGCTGCGGGAGGCCCTGTTCGGCTTGCTGAACTCCGTCGAGGCGGAGCAGACCGAGCGCCGCCTGACCCGGCTGCGGCTGGACGCGGGCTGGCGGGCCGAGGGGGTCGCCGCGCTGCTCGGCGGCCTGCCCGACGAGACCCGGCTCGCGCTCTCGGACTCCGGTGTCCGCGTCGCCCGCCTGGTCGACGTACCCGCCCAGCCGGCCGCCCGCGAGCGGGCCGGGGGCGCGCTGATCACCGGCGGTCTCGGCGCGCTGGGCCTGGCCGTGGCCGCCGCGCACGCCGCCCGCGGCGGCGACCGCGTCACGCTGATGGCCCGGTCCGCGCCCGGCGCGGTCGAGCAGGGGGTGATCGACTCGCTCACGGCGGCCGGGGTCCGTATGTCCCTGGTGCGGGGCGACGTCACCGACCCGGCCGACGTGGCGCGGGCCGTGGCCGCCGCCACCGCCGACGGCCCGCTGGGCACGGTGTACCACCTGGCCGGCGTCAACGCGGACGGTGCCTTCCCGTCCCTGACGGACGCCTCCTACGAGAAGGTCTTCCACGCCAAGGCGGTGGGCGCCGACGTCCTCGCCGACGCGGTCGCCGGCCACGATCCGCGGGCGGTGGTGCTGTTCTCGTCCGTCTCCTCGGTGCTCGGCTCCGCGGGGCAGGCCAACTACGCGGCCGCCAACGGCTACCTGGACGGCCTGACCGAGGCGTTGCGCGAGCGGGGGCTGCCCGCCGTCGGCGTCAACTGGGGCCCGTGGGTGCCGGAGGCCAAGGGCGGCATGGCCGCGGCGGCGGCCGTCGAGCGGGCGGCGCAGCGGGTGGGCATCCGGCCGCTGACCGACGCCGACGCGGCGCTGCCGCTGGCGCTCGCCGCCGAGGGCACGCAGGCCCGCCTGGTCGTGGCCGCCCTGGACCCGGCCCGCTACGCCGGCCAGGCCGCTGGGCATCCGCGCGCCGCGCTGGTCGCCGCGCTGACGGAACCGGTGGCCGCGCCCCGGGCCGCACGCGGCGAGGGCGAGCCCGACGGCTGGCTGCGGGACCGGCTCGCGGCGTCCGGCGCCGACGACGCCGAGCGCGTGCTGCGGGACGCCGTGCGCTCCCTGGTCGCCCGGATGCTCGGCTCCGACGACGGTCTGCCCGAGGACGGCTCTGCCGACGCGGAGGGCTTCTCGCAGCTCGGTCTCGACTCCATCATGGCGATCGACCTGCGGGCCGCCCTGGCCCAGGCCATGGGCCGGGACCTGCCCGCCACCATCGCCATCGACCATCCGAGCGTGCTCGCGATGAGCGGCTTCCTCGCCGCGTCCGGTCCCGCCCGCACCGGCCCCTCCCCCACCGCGTCCGGCCGTCCGGCGTCCGGACCGGCCCCGGCCCTCGCTCCCGCGGCGGCCGTGGCGGCCCCGGACCCCTCCGGCGCCCGCCTCCCCTCCGCCGATTCCCTCCCCTCCCCCGACTCCCTTCCCACCGCCGGCCCCCTCGAGGGCCTCTCCCTCGACGAGCTGCTCCGGGCCGTCACCGACGACCTCGCCCAGGACCAGTGAGCAGGCGATGACCACCGAGCGCAGGAGCAGTGAGATGTCCGAAGCACCAGTGAATCCCGAAGAACTGCGGCGGGTGATCGAGGACCAGCTGAGGCTGTCCCGCCGGCTCAAGGAGCGGCTGGCGGCGGCCGAGGCCCGCGCGCACGCGCCCGTGGCCGTGGTCGGCACGGCGATGCGGCTGCCCGGCGGCGTCGACACCCCGCGCGCCTACCGCGACTTCCTGTACGCCGACGACCCGGACTTCCGGGCCCTCGTCCCGATACCCGAGGACCGCCCCTCGCTGCGGGCGGTCCACCACCCCGAGCGCGGCACCGCCGGCCGGTCCTACGTCGACCGGGCCGGGTTCCTCGACGACATCGCTTCCTTCGACGCCGCCTTCTTCGGCATCTCGCAGCGCGAGGCCGAGACGATGGACCCCCAGCAGCGGCTGCTGCTGGAGGTTTCGTGGGAGGCGCTGGAGCGGGCCGGCGTCGCGGCGCGCCGCCAGGACCGGCTGCCGATCGGCGTGTTCGTCGGCGTGATGGCCTCCGAGTACGGCCGGCGTTTCGTCGGTGACGGCGACTACAGCCGTATCGACCCGTACCACAGCACCGGGAGCGGGCACTGCTTCCTGGCCGGCCGGATCTCCTACGCGCTGGGCCTGTCGGGTCCCGCGCTGAGCATCGACACCGCCTGCTCCTCCGCGCTGGTGGCCGTGCACCAGGCGGTGCGGGCGCTGCGCGGCGGTGACTGCCGCTACGCGCTGGCCGGCGGATCCAACCTGATCCTGGGCGCGGACCTGATGGTGGCGCTGTGCCAGGGCGAGGCCCTGTCGGCCGGCGGCCGGTCGCGTACCTTCCTGGCGGACGCCGACGGCTACGGCCGCGGCGAGGGCGTCGGCATGATGACGCTGATGCGCCTGGACGACGCCGTCGCGGAGGGCCGCCAGGTGCACGCGGTGATCCGCGGCACCGCCGTCAACCACGACGGGGCGTCCTCCGGGTTCACCGTGCCCAGCGGGCCCGCGCAGCAGGAGGTGGTCCGCGCGGCCCTCGCCGACGCCCGCACCGAGCCGTCCGCCGTCGGCTACGTCGAGGCGCACGGCACCGGCACCGCGCTCGGCGACCCGATCGAGGTCGGCGCCCTGGACGCGGTGGTGGGCACCGGCAGCGGGACGCGTGGGGAGCCGGTCGTGCTCGGCAGTGTGAAGGCCCGCATCGGGCATCTGGAGGCGGCGGCCGGAATCGCCGGGCTGCTGAAGCTGGTCGTCCTGCTGGGCGAGGAGCGCGTCCCGGCGAGCGTGCAGCAGGGCGACGGCCGGCTGAACTCCCTCATCCCCTGGGAGCAGATCGGTGTGGAGGTGCCCCGCGGTCCGGTGCCGTGGCCCGCGCGGGACGGCGGGCGCGTGGCCGGCGTCAGTGCCTTCGGGCTGTCCGGCACCAACGCGCACGCCGTGCTCACGGCGCCCGCCCCGCGGGCGGCCGGCGGTCCGGCGCCCGCGCCGGGCCACCCGGAGCTGCTGACGCTGTCCGCCAAGGACCCGGCGGCGCTCGCCGAGCTGACCGACCGGGTGCGCACCGCGCTCGCCGGGCAGGACGCGGCCGGGGTGGCCGCGCTGTGCCACACCCTGCGCGCCGGACGGGTCCACTTCGGGCACCGGCTCGCCGTCGTGGGCACCGACGCCGGGGAACTGGCCGCGGCCCTCACCGCCGTACGGCGCGGCGTCACCGTCCCGGCCGTCGACCGGGTCACGTTCAGCTCCTGCCCCGGGTCCGACGAAGTACTGGAGCGGGCGCTCGCCGTGCTGGCCGGCGCCCACCCCCGGCTGGCCGCCGCCGCCACGGGCTCCGCGGCCCCCGCGGCCCGGCTCGGCGGGGTCCTGGCCGCGCTGGGCGTACGGACGTCCGCGGCACCGGCCCGGGAGACGGCGCACGGACCGGTGGCCTACCTGACGGCCGCCGGGGAGACGCTGCCGCTGGTCACGGACGACCCTCAGGCCGCCCCCCGGCTGCTGGCCGCCGCCCTGGCCGCGCTCTTCCACTCGGGCGCCGACCTGCGCCTGGAGCTGCTGGCCGCGCCCGGCGCCCGGTTCACCGAGGCACCCACCTACCCGTTCCAGCGCAAGCGGTTCTGGGTCGAGGAGACCGCGCCTGCCCGGGCGGACGGGGCCGCCGCGGCCGTGGAGACCGCCGCGCCGCCCGGTCCCCGGCCGGTACCCCGCGACCCGGCGGAGATCAGCGCCTACCTCGCCTCCGAACTGGCCGCCGTCCTCAAGGCGGACTGCCTGCTGCCTCCCGAGACGCCGTTCTGCGAGGTCGGCGGCGACTCCTTCACCGCGATGCTGCTCACCAAGAGCGTCGAGCAGCGCTACGGGGTGGAACTGCCCACGCTCGACTGCCCGGTGGAGATGCCGGTCGGTGACCTGCTGGTGTACCTGGGCGACCAGGTGAGCGCCGCCACCGGAGGGGCCCGATGAACAGCCGTGCCCGCGTCTTCCACCGTCCGCGTCCGGTCGACGCGCCCGCCGTCCGGGTGGTCGGTTTCCATCACGCGGGCGGCTCGGCGGCCGTCTACCGGCCGCTGGTCCAGTGCCTGCCGGACGACTGGGACCTGCTGCTGCTCGACCTGCCCGGCCGGGGCCGGCGGGCCGGGCAGCCGGCCCTGGACGACATGACCGACGTGGTCGCCACCGCCGTCGCGGACGTCCTGCCCTGGGTCGACGGCACCCCGCTCGCCCTGTTCGGGCACAGCATGGGCGCCGTCGTGGCGCTGGAGACGGCACGGTCCCTGGAGGGCCTGGGCAGTGCCCCGCTGTGGACGGGCGTGTCGGGGCGCGTCGCCCCGCACTTCGAACGCCCCGGCGCCGTCCCGCTCAGCACCCTCGACGACGACGACCTGCTGCGGGTCCTGCTCGGCCTGGGCGGGATGCCGGAACGGGTCACCGAGTCCGCCGACTTCATCGACCGGTTCCTGCGCACCGTGCGCGCCGACCTGACCGCGGTCGACAACTACCGTCCGGCCGCGAGCCGTTCGCCGATGAGTTCGCCGCTGAGCGTGTTCGGCGGCACCCAGGACGCCTGGGCTCCTCCGGCGGCCATGCACCTGTGGCGTCGGGAGACCTCCTCCCGTTTCGCGCAGAAGTTCTTCCCCGGCGGCCACTTCTACTTCCTGAACGACCGCTTCCCCGCCCTCACCGACCAGCTGGTCCGGCAGATCACGACCTGCCGGCACGACTCCGCGCCCCAGGTGGCGTAGGAGAGGAGAGCACGATGCGTTGGGACAACGTGTACGTCGCCGGGCTCGGCGCTCACCTGCCCGAGCGGGTGGAGACCGCCGACGAGGCGGTCGCCGCGGGCCGCTACGACGCCGAGGAGGCCCGGGCCAACGGCATCCGCGCGGTGCGCGTGGCCCGCCCCGACGAGCCGGGCCCGGTGATGGCCGCGGCCGCCGGCCGGCAGGCGGTGACCCGGGCCGGACTGCCCGCCGACCGCTACGGCATGGTGCTGCACGCCTGCGTCGGCCACCAGGGCCAGGACTTCTGGACCCCGGTCAACTACGTGCAGAGCGAGGCGGTCGGCGGCACCGGCCTGACCGTGGAGATCCGCCAGGGCTCCAACGGGGGCCTGGCCGCCGTGGAGCTCGCCGCCTCCCACCTCGCCGCGCGCAGCATGCCGCAGGCCGCCCTGGTGACCACCGGCGACGCCTTCCGCATGCCGTACTTCGACCGCTGGGCGAGCGACAGCCAGTCGGTGTACGGCGACGGGGCCGGCGCGATGGTCCTGTCCAACCGGGGCGGGTTCGCCCGGCTGCGCTCCACCGCCAGCTGCTCCGACTCCTCGCTGGAGCCCATCTACCGCGGGACGGACGGCTGGACCGACGGCCCCTTCCACGACGGCAGGCCGGTCGATCTGCGCAGCCGCAAGAGCGACTACCTGCTCCGGGAGGAGGGCGGCTACGACCGGGTCATCCAGCAGATGACGAAGAACGCCTCCCAGGTCCTGCAGGAGGCGCTCGACGACGCCGACGCGAAGCTGTCGGACGCCCGGTTCTTCGTGCACTCCAACATCGCCGAGACGATCGTGGAGTTCTCGTTCCACTCCCTGCTCGGCGTGGACCCGGAGACCACCGTGTACGACTGGGGCCGCGACCTCGGGCACATGGGCGCCGGCGACCAGCTCATCGGCATCAACCACGTCGCCGAGACCCGTGATCCCCGGCCCGGCGACCTGCTGGTCACGATGGGGGTCGGGGTGGGCTTCATGTGGACCGTGGCCGTCCTGGAGTTCCTCCAGACGCCCCGTTGGTGAACGGGCGTCACTGGTTCCACAGCAGCCGCAGCGCCGCGTTGACCACGAAGAGGCCGGCGAAGCCCGCCGCCCAGCCCGGCCTCCCGGAGGCGGCCAGGGCGGCGGCGCCGGCGCCGAACCACAGCACCTCCAGGGCGACCCGCCCGCCCCCGTGCAGCGGGTACGGCGCCTTGGGCGAGCCGAACAGCGCCCACACCGCGATCAGCACGGCCGGCGCGCCGATCCCCAGGGCCAGCTTGACCGGCCACTTGTCGCTGGCGGTGAATCCCCAGAGCGAGGCCGCGGCGTACACCGCGAGTTCCAGCAGGAACATCAGCAGCATGTTGAGGGCCTTCAGGGACGAGAGCATGACGGACTCCTTGTTTCGGCATGGGGGGGTGGGCCGGGCGCGGTGCGGGAGCGGGTGGGGTGAGGGTGGGGGTGGCTCACACGGTGAGGTCGCTGCGGACGGTGAAGCGGTCCAGCTGGGGGTCGGAGACGAGGATCGCCCGCTGCAGTTCCTGCAGCCGCGGCGACGGCGTCACCCCCAGCTCCTCGACCAGGCACTCGCGCAGGGCGGTGAAGGCCTCCAGCGCCCGCCACTGCTGACCGGACCGGTAGAGGGCGATCATGTACTGCGCGCGCAGGTTCTCGTGCATCGGGTGCCGCGCGGTGAGCACCGCCAGTTCACTCAGCAGCGCCTGGTGCCGGCCCAGCGACAGGTCGGCCTCGACCCGCGCCTCGACGGCCATCAGCCGGCTCTCCTCCAGGCGGGTGACCTCCACGCTCAGCCGCATCCCGGCGCACACGTCGACCAGTGCCCGGCCGCGCCACACCGCCAACGCCGAACGCAGCAGCCGCGAGCCGGTCGCCTGGTCCCCGAGGTCCATCGCCCGCCGCCCCGCAGCGGTCATCCGCTCGAAGGCGTGGACGTCCGTCTCCTCGGGCGTGATGTCCAGCAGATAGCCGCCGTAGCGGGTGGTCAGCACGTCCTTGGCGCTGCGCGGCCCGTCGGCGGGCAGGGCGGCCGCGAGCCGCTTGCGCAGCTGCAGGATGTACGTCTGCAGCGTCGTCTGGGCGCTGCGCGGTGGCTCGGTTCCCCACAACTCCTCCATCAGGCTGGCCACCGGGACCACCTGGCCGGCCTGTAGGGCCAGCAGTGCCAGTACCTGACGCGGCTTTCCCGCGGTCGGCAGCAGCGCGACCCCGTTCTCCGTCGCCTCGAAGGAACCCAGGATCTTGATGTCCATGTCGGACGCCTCCCCCACTCACCTGGTCGCATTGATGACTACATGGTTGGTCACCGCGGGGGTCCGGCGGCAGTGCGAGGATCACCGGCCCGCTGTGAAACCCCACTTGTCCGAAGCGTGAAAAACGCATGCGCCCCGCCGGGAGACCTCACGTCCCGGCGGCGGGTGCAGGCCCGTGCGAGCGGGGCTCAAGCGGCGGCCGCCAGCCTGGGCCACGGGCGGGGTGACCGTGCGGACGGTGGCCGCGCACCGGTGCCCCACCGAACGCGGCGAAGTGAGGAGAGAGCATTGACCACGGTATCCAGCCCGGCCACACCCGGAACGCGTCCGTCCCCGCTGGCGGCCCTGCGCACGCTGCGCAGGGAAGGGCAGCTCGCCGCCCGCTACCCGCGGATCGCGCCGCTGCTCGCGGAGCTCGCCGGCACCGGCGCGGAGACGGACCTGCGGCGGGCGGGCTCGGTCCTCGCCCAGCTGGACCGCGACCAGGTCCTGGCTGCCTGGCCGGACACGGAGACCGCGGTGATCGCCGTCACCGGGCATTCCACCCTGGGCGGCCTCGGCGACCCGCTGGCCGCCGAGTTCGGCCGGCACGGCGTGCTGACCGAAGTACGGCCCGGCGACTTCGACGCCTACCAGCGCGACCTGCGGGACACCGGCAGCCCCCTCTACGCCACCGACGTCGATCTCGCCCTGTGCGTGCTCGACCCGCAGGTCCTGCTGGACGAACTGGGCTGCCCCTGGCAGGCGGAGGACCTCGCACGGGCGGTGGGGCGCAAGCTCGCCGAGATCGAACGACTGGCCGGCACTTTCACCACGCACTCCTCGGCGGACCTGGTCCTCAACACGGTGCCGCTGCCGCGCGCGGTCACCCACCAGCTCGTCGACCACGAGTCACGGGCCCGGGCGGGCCTGGCCTGGCGGGACTTCAACAGCGGCCTGCTGCGGCTGTCGCTGGCCGACCCGCGCGTCCACGTCGTCGACCTCGACCCGCTCGTCGCCGCCGGGACCGCGCTCAACGACGCCCGCATGGCGGCGTACGCGAAGGCCGCCCTCGGCGACGACCTGCTGGCCCGGTACGCCCGCGAGGTCGCCCACCTGTCCCGGATGCTGCGCGGCCGGACCAGGAAGGTACTCGTCGTCGACGCCGACAACACCCTGTGGGACGGCGTCCTCGGCGACGACGGCCCGGACGGGATCGCCGCGGCGACCACCTTCCGCGGCGAGGCGTTCGGCACCTTCCAGCGTCTGGTGCGGCAGCTGGGCTCGCAGGGCGTCCTGCTCGCCGTCAGCAGCAAGAACGACCACGACGACCTCGTCCGGGTCGTCCGCGAGCACCCCGACATGGTGCTGCGGGAGGAGGACTTCGCCCGGATCAACGCCAACTGGCGGCCCAAGGACGCCAATCTGGAGGACATCGCCCGCGGGCTCAACCTGGGCGTGGACAGTCTCGTGTTCGTCGACGACTCGCCCTTCGAGTGCGGACTGGTCGCCGCGGGCCTGCCGCAGGTCGCCGTGGTCCGGCTGGACGACGAACCGGCACTGCACGTCGAGAAGCTGCTCGCCGACGGCTGGTTCGACACCGCGCGGCTCACCGACGAGGACCGGGCCCGCGCGGTCCGCTACCGCACCGAGGCGGACCGTGCCGGCCTGCTGGAGAGCGCCGGGTCGCAGGAGGAGTACCTGGGCCGGCTCGGAGTGCGGGTCACCCTCGCCGAGGCGACCTCCGGCGACGTGGACCGGATCGCCCAGCTGTCCCTGCGCACCAACCAGTTCAACCTGACCACGATCCGGCTGCGGGCCGCTGACGTCACCGGACGGCTGGCCGGCCCCGGCCACCTGGTCCTGGTGATCCGCTCGTCCGACCTCTTCGGCGACAACGGCGTCGTCGGCGCGGTCTTCGCCCGGCGCGACGGCGACACACTGTGCGTCGACAACATGCTGCTGTCCTGCCGGGTGTTCGCCCGCGGCATCGAGCAGGCCGCCGTCGCCGCGCTGCTCGGCCACGCCCGGGCGACGGGCGCCGCCCAGGTCACCGCCGCCTACCGGCCGACGGCGAAGAACAGGAACGTCCGTGGGTTCTGGCCCTCCCTGGGCTTCACCACCACCTCCGCCGTGGACGACGAAGTCCGCTTCCGGCACGGCCTGCGGGACCTTCCCGCCGTGCCCGCCCACATCAGCCTCGACTGTGCCCTGGAAGGGTCCCACCGATGACCAAAGAGGAATTCATCCACCTCGTCCGCGACGAGCTCGACCTGCCACTCGGCGTCGACGATCTCGACACCGACTTCGACCGCGTCGTCAGCTGGGACTCCATGCACATGGTCCGCCTCGTCGCCGCCGTCGAGCAGCAGACCGGCAGTCGGGTCCCGGTCGGCAGGCTGCTCGCCGACCGCAGTATGTCCGCCATCTACGAGCGCATCAGCGAAGCCGCCTGAGCCTGGAGGAATGAACCGTCATGAGCATCGACGCGTACGACACGCAGCGCACCGGACCCGCGCCCGTGTCCACCGTCCCCGAGCGTGACACGGGCACCGGCGCGAGCCCGGGCCCGGCCGTCAGGCGCGGGCTGGTCCTCTTTCTCGTCGCCACCGCCCAGCTGATCTGCGTCCTGGACTCGACGATCGCCAACGTGATGCTGCCGGAGCTGCGCGCGGACCTCGGTCTGAGCACCTCCGGCCTGCAGTGGGTCATGAACATCTACGTGGTGCTCTTCGGCGGGCTGATGCTGCTCGGCGGCCGGCTCACCGACGTGTTCGCCCGGCGTTCCGTCCTGGTCGCGGGCCTGCTGCTGTTCACGGCCGGCTCCCTGCTGGCGGCCGTCGCGGAGAGCGGCGGCATGCTGCTGACCGGGCGCGGGCTGCAGGGCGTCGGCGCCGCCGCGCTGTCCCCCGCCGCCCTGTCCATCCTCGTCACCACCTACCCGGAGCCCAAGGAGCGGGCCAAGGCGCTCGGCGTCTGGGGCACCGTGATGGGCGTGGGCGCCAGCCTCGGCACCCTCCTGGGCGGGGCGATCACCGACGTGGACTGGCGGTGGGCGTTCCTGATCAACGTACCGATCGGAGCGGCCCTGCTGATCGCCTGCTTCCTCTGGATCCCGCGCAGCGCCCCGGCCGGGCCCCGGCCGCCGGCGGACGTCGCGGGAGCGGTGACCGGCACCCTGGGCCTGCTGGCCCTCGTCTACGGCATCGTCCGCGCGGGCCACGACGGCTGGAGCGACTCGGTGGCCCTCGTGTCGCTGGGCGCGGCGGCCGTGCTGCTCACCGTGTTCGTGCGGGTGGAGGGCAGGGCCAAGGCGCCGCTGCTGCCGCTGGCGCTGCTGCGCCGCAAGTCCGTCACCTCGGGCACGCTCGCCCAGCTGATCTCGGCCGGCCTGATGCTGCCGTCCTTCTTCATGCTGCCCCAGTACATGCAGGAGGTCCTGGGCTACAGCCCCCTGGAGGTCGGCCTCGCCTACATTCCGACCTGCCTCGCCATGCTCGGCGTCTCCGGTGCCGTCCCGGTACTGATCGCCAAGTACGGCCCCCGGGTCCCGTACATCCTGGGCAACGTGCTGCTGGCCGGCGTGCTGGTCCTGATGGTCGACGCGCCGACCGAGACCGGGTACTGGTCGCTGCTCCTGCCCGTCACGGCCCTGCTGGGCGTCGGGCTGGTCCTGTGCCTGATGACGGCGCCCGTCGTGGGCACGCGGGACGCGACGGAGCAGGACGCGGGCACCACGTCCGCGGTGCTCAACGCGTCCACGGAGATCGGCGGCGCGCTCGCCCTCGCGGTGACGGCCACGGTCGTCGGCTCGCGCCTGGCGGAGCTCACCGCGGAGGGCGTGGACGCGGCCACCGCGTTCACCGAGTCGATCCAGCGCGGCTTCCTGGTGCTGTTCGTGTGGATCGCCGTGAACGTGGCGGTGGGTCTGCTCGGCTTCGGTGGCCGCCCGCGGGACGCGGACGAGCAGAAGTCGTCCTGACACCGGCGTCCGGGCGGGCGGACCCCCCACCGCCCGCCCGGACGCACCCCCTCCTGCCCCCCGACCCGCACCGCTCGTCCCCGCGCCGTAGTCCTCGTCCCGGCCGGCTGCGGCGAGGCGTCCGGGCACCGCGGGACGCCGCGGGCCACGTGGTGCGCGACGCCGTTCATCGCGCCCCGCCTCCCGCGACCTCTCTTCCCGCGCCCCGGCGACCCGCGCTCTCGTTCCCCGTGTCCCGCGCCGGCCCGGGCACCTTCGGGCGCACCCGCACCCGCACCCGCACCCACGTCGCGCTTCCCACGGCCCTTCCAGCCGTGCCGGCCGAGCACTCCGCCGCCGGGGCCCCGGGCCGGGTGCGCCCTCACCACCCACGCCGTGCGCGTCACACCCGTACCGCGTCGCACGGCACCCGTGCGGCACCCCGCACGCACCGACCGCGTCCCGGCCCATCCGCGCCGCACGCCTCGCCCCCTTCAGCCGGAACCGCGACCCCACAGGAACCGCCGCCGCACGAACACGCCCTGGGAGGCAGCCAGATGATCGAACAGCGCACCCGACCGGCCCCGGCCCCGGCGACCACCGCCCCCGGCACGCCCGTCGCTCTCCTCCTGGGCGCCTCCGGCACCTGTGACGGACCGGACGGCACTGCCGCCGTCTCCGCCCTGCTGGAGGCCTGGGCCTGCGGTATCGCCACCCACGTCGTGGACCAGGCGTCCCGGCTCGCCACCCGCGACCGCGAGACGACGCAACTCGCCGACACCTCCTCCGGTCTCGACGTCACCCGCCCCGATCTGTGTGCCGCCTGGGCCCGCGAGCAGTCGGACCGGGGCCGGCGCTTCGACGTCGTGCTGGGTCTGCGCCCCGAGGTGCAGGAGGCCGCCGCGGTGACCGCCGAGGCCCTGGGCCTGCCCGGCAACCGGCCCGACGTGGTCCGCCGGGTGCAGGACGCCGGTGCCTGCCGGGCCGCGCTGGCCGCGGAGGGCTTCCTGGTGGAGGCCACTGCGGAACCGCAGCCGGTGCGCGGGACGCTGGCCGCGGTGGGTGTGTTCACCGCCGGACGGCCCCAGGTCGTCCTGGTCGCCTCCGTCCCGCCGGACGGACCGGTGCGCACGGCCGAGCTGACCGGGCCGGCCTGGGCCGCGGTCGCCGGCGAGGCGTCCACCGCGGTGCGTCGGCTGGGCCTGGAGTTCGGCGTCTTCCGGGTGGATCTGCGGCCGACCGGGCGCGGGCACGTCCTGAACACCGTACGCACGACGCTCGGCGACGACGGCGTACACGCCCTGCTCGGCACGGCCGCGCCCTGGCTGGAGCCCTTCGCCGCCGTGTACGACGACGCCCTGGGCCGCGCCCTGCCCCTGCCGTCCCCGGCCGGGCCGCGCACGGCGGCACCCACCCGGACGCGCCCCGCCGTCGCGCCCGTCCTGGGACTCGCCGGGGACCCCGACGACGCCCGCGAGGAACCGCACCTGTGCCGTGGCATCGACTGAACCGGAACCGACCGGAAACCGGAGAATCCGCATGACAACCGAGCTGGTCCAGCTGATGACGCCCGAGGGCACCCGGGTGACCGACCCCGTCTGGGACCCCTACGTCGCCGATGTCACCCCGGACGACCTGCGCGGCCTGTACCGGGACCTGGTCCGGGCCCGCCGCGTGGACGCGGAGGGCGTGACGTTGCAGCGCCAGGGCGAGCTGGGCCTGTGGCCCTCGCTGCTCGGCCAGGAGGCCGCCCAGGTCGGCTCGGCGCACGCCCTCGCCGACGGCGACCACGTCTTCCCCAGCTACCGGGAGCACGGCGTCGCCCTCTGCCGGTCCCTCGACCCGCTGAGGCTGCTGGCGATGTTCCGCGGTGTGAGCAACGGCGGCTGGGACCCGGCCGACCACGACTTCCACCTGTACACCCTGGTCATCGGTTCGCAGGCGCTGCACGCCACGGGCTACGCGATGGGCGTGGCCAAGGACGGCGCGGACTCCGCCGTGATCGTGTACTTCGGTGACGGCGCGACGAGCCAGGGCGACGTGAGCGAGGCGTTCAACTTCGCGGCCGTGTACAACGCCCCGGTGGTGTTCTTCTGCCAGAACAACCAGTGGGCGATCTCCGAGTCGAACGAGAAGCAGACCCGGGTGCCGCTCTACCAGCG
>NZ_JBIRHU010000045.1:0-25581 GCF_044328675.1 Streptomyces sp. NPDC017890 | reverse complement strand
CGCTCCAGCCCGCCCTCATCACGCCGCAACGAACCCAGCACCAGCCCATCGACCCCAGCGCCGTCGAGAGACTGCTCCACACCAGCAGTCAGCACCGGATGCGCCGAAGCCTCCACGAAGAAGCGGTAGCCCTGCTCCGCCAGCGCCCTCGTCGCCTCCTCGAAACGCACCGTCTGCCGCAGATTCGTGTACCAGTACTCCGCGTCCATCACCGACGTGTCCAGCCAGTCAGCCGTCACCGTCGAGAAGAACGGCACCTCCGACGCACGCGGCTCCAACCCGCCCAAGACGTCCAGCAGTTTCTCGCGGATGGCCTCCACGTGCACCGAGTGCGAGGCGTAGTCGACCGGGATACGACGGGCACGGACCTCGTCCGCCTCACAGCCGGCCAGCAGCGCGTCAAGCTCCCCCGCATCCCCGGAAACCACCACGGAAGAAGGCCCGTTGACCGCAGCCACCGACAGGCCGTCCGTCAGCCGCTCCCGGACCTCCTCCACCGGCAGCGCCACCGACACCATGCCACCGGCGCCCGACAGCGCCAGGATCGCCTTCGACCGCAGCGCCACCACCTTCGCCGCGTCACTGAGGGAAAGCGCTCCGGCCACACACGCAGCCGCGATCTCACCCTGTGAATGACCGACGACCGCCGCGGGCTGGACACCGTGCGAACGCCACAGCTCCGCCAGCGACACCATCACCGCCCACAGCACCGGCTGGACCACGTCCACCCGCTCCAACGCCTCCGCATCATCGAGCACGTCGAACAACGACCACTCCACATGCGACGACAAAGCCTCCGCACACTCCCGCATCCGCCCCGCGAACACCGGAGACGAAGACATGAGCTCCGTGGCCATGCCCACCCACTGCGAACCCTGACCCGGGAACACGAACGCCACCTTGCCGCGCAGATCCGCGACACCACGCACGACCCCCGCCGCGGAACCGTCCTCGGCCAGCACCGACACCGCCGCCGCCTGATCCGCAGCCACAACCACGGCCCGGTGATCCAGACCCGCACGGGACACAACCGTCGAATAGCCGACGTCGAACGCGGACAGACCCGGATGAGCCACCAGATGATCCCGCAACCGCACCGCCTGAGCGACCAGGGCCTTGGAGGACTTGCCGGACAGGGTCCACGGCAGGACGGCGGGCTGCTGCGGGGCGGGCTGCGCGGCTTCGGTGGCTTCGTCTTCGCCGGTCTCCGCGGGCGCCTGTTCGAGAATGACGTGGGCGTTGGTGCCGCTGAAGGAGAACGACGAGACGGCCGCGCGGCGCGGACGGTCGGCGGTGGGCCACGGGCGTGCCTCGGTGAGCAGTTCGACCGCGCCGGCCTCCCAGTCCACGTTCGGGGTCGGCTCACTGACGTGCAGGGTCTTGGGCAGGACGCCGTGCCGCATCGCCATGACCATCTTGATGACACCGGCGACCCCGGCCGCGGCCTGGGAGTGGCCGATGTTCGACTTGATGGAGCCGAGCCACAGCGGATGGTCCGGCTCACGGTCCTGGCCGTAGGTGGCGAGCAGCGCCTGCGCCTCGATCGGGTCGCCGAGCGCGGTGCCCGTGCCGTGCGCCTCCACCGCGTCCACGTCGGCCGTGGTCAGGCGGGCGCCCTCCAGGGCTTGGCGGATCACCTTCTGCTGGGAACGGCCGTTGGGAGCGGTCAGGCCGTTGCTGACGCCGTCCTGGTTGACCGCGCTGCCCCGGATGACGCCGAGGACGCGGTGGCCGTTGCGCTGTGCGTCGGAGAGCCGCTCCAGGAGCAGCAGGCCGACGCCCTCGCTCCAGCCGGTGCCGTCGGCGTCGGCGGAGAAGGCCTTGCACCGTCCGTCGGAGGCGAGTCCGCGCTGGCGGCTGAATTCGGTGAACGCGCCGGGGGTGGCCATGACTGCGACACCACCGGCGAGGGCCATGGAGCACTCACCCCTGCGCAGGCTGTGGCAGGCGAGGTGCAGGGCGACGAGGGCGGAGGAGCAGGCCGTGTCGAGCGTGAGGGCGGGGCCCTCCAGGCCCAGGGTGTAGGAGATGCGGCCGGACACGATGCTGGTGGCCGCGCCGGTGGCGACGTGTCCTTCGAGGGCCGCGGCCTCCTGCGAGGCCTCCAGGGCGTTGCCGTAGCCCTGGGAGTAGGCGCCGACGAACACGCCCGTGCGGCTGCCGCGCATCGAGGACGGGTCGATACCGGCGCGCTCGATGGTCTCCCAGGCGGTCTCCAGGAGGAGCCGCTGCTGCGGGTCCATGGCGAGCGCCTCGCGCGGGCTGATGCCGAAGAAGTCGGCGTCGAACTCGGTGGCCCCCTCGATGAACCCGCCCTGGCTGGTGTAGCTGGTACCGCTGTTGCCCGGGTCGGCGTCGTAGAGGCCTTCCAGGTCCCAGCCCCGGTCGGTGGGGAACGGCGACACGCCGTCGGCCCCGTCGGCGACGAGGCGCCACAGGTCTTCGGGTGTGGTGATGCCGCCCGGGTAGCGGCATCCCATGGCCACCAGGGCGATGGGCTCGGAGTCCTGGTCTTCCACCTCGCGCAGTCGCTTGCGGGCGTCACGGAGGTCGGCGGTGACGCGCTTGAGGTACTCGAGGAATTTCTCTTCGTTGGGCATGGAGTCAGCTCCTCGGCTGGAAGACCAAGAGGGAGAAGGGTGGTTCATCGGGTTCAGACCGTTCCGAGCTCGTTGTCGATGAGGTCGAAGAGCTCGTCCGCGGTCGCGCCAGCGAGGTCGCTGTTGTCGTCGTCCTCGGTCGCGGTGCCGGCACCCGTGCACAGCGCGAGGAAGGTTCGGAGCCGTTGTTCGACGCGTGCCCGGTCACCGAGGGCGAGGGCGGGGCCGGACAGCAATGACTCCAGCTTGTCCAGTTCCGTGTCGATCGACGGTGTGGCGGCGGTGTCGTCGAGCGGCAGCTCGTCGCGCAGGTGCGCGGCGAGGTCCTGGGGTGTGGGATTGTCGAAGACGAGAGTGGGGGGCAGGCGCAGACCGGTGGCAGCGTTCACGCGGTTGCGCAGCTCCACCGCCGTCAGCGAGTCGAATCCCATTTCCTGGAACGGCCGCCTGAGGTCGACCGCCGCTGCCGACGAGTAGCCGAGCACGGCGGCGACGTGTTCGGCGATCAGGTCGGCGAGCGCGGCAAGACGCTGTTCCTCGGTCAGGCCGGCGAGCCGCTGGGCCAGCGTCGGACCGTTGTCCCGCCCGGTGCGTCCGGACGCGGCTTCACCGCGCCGTGCCGGGGTGCGGACCAGGCCGCGCAGCAGCGGCGGCAGGGCGTCGCCCTGTTCCCGCAGTTGTGCGAGGTCGAGCGGTATCGGCACGAGCAGGGCGTGTCCGGCAGCGGCCGCGGTGTCGAACAGCGTGAGGCCGTGTTCCGTGGTCAGCGCACCGAATCCGCCGCGGCTCATCCTGGCCAGGTCGGCCTCACCGAGTTCGCCGGTCATGGTGGAGCGCTTCGCCCACATGCCCCAGGCCAGCGACTGTCCCGGCAGGCCCTGCGCCCGGCGGTGCTGGGCGAGGGCGTCGAGGAAGGCGTTCGCCGCCGCGTAGTTGCCCTGCCCCGCACCGCCGAAGGTGGCTGCGGCCGAGGAGAACAGCACGAACATCGCCAGGTCCATGTCCCGGGTCAGCTCGTGCAGGTTCAGGGCGGCGTCGGCCTTGGGCCGCAGCACGGCGGACAGCCGCTCGGGCGTCAGCGAGGACAGCACACCGTCGTCGACGACGCCCGCGGTGTGCACCACGCCGGTGAGCGGGTGCTCCAGTGTGCCGAGTACGGCGGCCAGGGCGTCGCGGTCGGCGGCGTCGCAGGCCGCGATCCGCACCTGCGCGCCCAGTTCCACGAGCTCCGCTTCCAGTTCGGCGGCTCCGTCGGCCTCACGACCGCTGCGGGAGAGCAGCAGCAGGTGCCGTACGCCGTGGGCGGTCACCAGGTGGCGGGCGAACAGGCCGCCGAGAGTGCCCGTGCCCCCGGTGATCAGCACGGTGCCGTCGGGGTCGACGGGCAGCGGACCCGAGCCCTGCGCCGCCGCGTTGTCGCCGCTGGTGACGGCGCAGGTGTCGGCCCGCGCGAGGCGCGGCACCAGGCAGTTCCCCTGCCGCACCGCGACCTGCGGTTCGTCCACGGCCAGTGCCGCGGGCAGTGCTTCGTACGCTTCGGGCGTCCCGTCGAGGTCGGCGAGGACGAAGCGTCCCGGGTGCTCCGACTGCGCCGAGCGCACCAGTCCCCACACGGCGGCGGCGGCCGGATCCGTCCGGTCACCCTGTCGTACGGCGACGGCTCCCCGCGTGAGCACCACGATCCGTGAGGCCGCGTAGCGTTCGTCGTCGGCCCAGGAACGCAGTACCCCGAGGGTCCGGACGGTCAGTTCGTGGACGGCGGTCGCGGTCGGCTCGGGTCCTCCCGCGCAGGGCAGGAGTACGACCTCCGGGATGTCGTCGGCGAGTTCGGACAGGCGGGAGAACGAGCTCACGGTGTGGCCCGCGGCGGCGAGCCCCGCCGCCACCTCGTGGACACCGTGGCCGTCGCTGCCGCCGACTCCGGTGGCGTCGCCGAGGACGCCGAAGCCGTCGTACGGCATGCCGTCCGCGGGCGTCTCGGCCGGGGCGGCCCAGTCCACCGTGAACAGTGCGCCGGCCTCGGTCGCCCGTGCCGTCGCGAGCTGCCCGGCCGTCACCTCACGGAAGACAAGGGCGTCCACCGTGGCGACGGGGTGTCCGACGGCGTCGGCCACTGTCACGGCCACGGCACCGGAGTCACCGGTGGTCAGCCGGACACGTACCGCCGGGGCACCGGTGGCGTGGAGCCGCAGTCCGGTCCACGAGAACGGCAGCCTGGCTGCTCCGGCCCCGTCCCCCTGCGGTGTGCCACCGTCCGCGTCGGGCAGACCGAGGACGTGCAGCGCGGAGTCGAAGAGCGCCGGGTGCAGTCCGAACCGGGCGGCGTCCGCCTCGTCGGCCTCGGCGGCCTCGGCCTCGGCGAACAGTTCGTCGCCGCGCCGCCACGCGGCACGCAGACCCTGGAACGCCGGGCCGTAGCCGTAGCCGGTCTCGACAAGACGTTCGTAGAAGCCCTCGACGGTGAGGGGCTCGGCCCCGGCGGGCGGCCAGACGTCGAGCGCCTCGACCGGCCGCGCTTCTGTCTCGGGGACGAGGACGCCGCCGGCGTGCCGGATCCACTGCTCGTCGGCGGAGGCGCCCTCATGCCGTGAGTGGACGGTCAGCGTGCGGCTGCCCCCGTCACCGGCCGGGCCGACGGCGACCTGGAGCTGCACCCCACCGCGATCGGGCAGTACCAGCGGTGCCTCCAGGGTCAGTTCGGCCACCTGGCCGCACCCCACCTGATCGCCCGCGTGGATCGCCAGCTCGACGAAAGCTGTCCCCGGCAGCAGCACCGCGCCGCCCACCGTGTGGTCGGCGATCCACGGGTGCGTCTGCCGGGAGATACGGCCGGTCAGCAGCAGACCGTCGGAGTCTGCGAGCGCCACCGAGGCGCCGAGCAGCGGATGCCGCGTACTCAGCTGCCCGACCGAGGCCACGTCACCGGTCCGCGCCGCAGCACGCGGCCAGTAGCTCTGGCGCTGGAAGGGGTAGGTGGGCAGGTCGACGCGGCGGGCACCCGTGCCGGAGAAGTACGCCGGCCAGTCCGGGGTCACGCCCGCGACGTGCAGACGGCCCAGGGCCGTGAGCAGTGCTTCCGCTTCGGAGCGGTCCTTGCGCAGAGCGGCGACGAGCTGCACGTCCCCGGTGAGGGACTCCTGCGCCATACCGGACAGGACACCGTCCGGACCCAGCTCCACAAACACACCGACACCCTGGTCCTCCAGCCAGCGCACCCCGTCACCGAAACGGACAGCCGCGCGGACGTGGCGTACCCAGTACTCGGCGGAAGCGACATCAGCCGAAGCCTCACCGGTCACGTTCGACACGACCGGGATCGACGGCGCGGCGTAGGTCAGCGACTCGGCGACCCGGCGGAAGTCGTCCAGCATCGCGTCCATGTGCGGCGAGTGGAACGCATGACTCACCCGCAGCTTCTTCGTCTTCCACCCCAGCCCGGAGAACCGGTCCCCCAGCTCGCCCACCACATCGGCGTCACCGGCGATCACCACTGAAGAGGGACCGTTCACGGCTGCGAGAGACACCTCCGCCTCCCGGCCCTCCAGATACGGGGCCACCGCAGCCTCGTCCGTACCGACGGCCAGCATCGCGCCACGCGCCGGCAACGCCTGCATCAACCGGCCCCGCGCCGCCACCAGCGTCACCGCGTCCTCAAGGGACAACACCCCGGCGACATGCGCCGCGGCCAGCTCGCCGATCGAATGCCCGGTCACATAATCCGGCCGTACACCCCAGCTCTCCGTGAGCCGGTACAAGGCCACTTCCAGAGCGAACAGACCCGGCTGCGTGAACCCGGTCTGGTCCAGCAGCTCACCCTCCCCGGCGAACATCACCTCACGCAACGGCCGGTCCAGCACCCGGTCGAACCCCGCACACACCGCATCCAACGCCTCCGCGAACACCGGATACGCCCCGTACAGCTCCCGGCCCATCCCCGCCCGCTGCGACCCCTGCCCCGAGAACAACACCGCCGTCAGGCCTTCCCGGCGTGTCGTCCCCGTGCATACGCCCGCGGCTGTCTCGCCCAGGGCGACGCGGTCGAGTCCGCGCCGCAGTGCCTTCTCGTCGGTGCCGATGACGACGGCCCGGTGTTCGAGGGCGGTGCGCGTGGTGGCGAGGGAGTATGCCACGTCGAGCGGTGTGAGCCCCGCGTCGAGGCGGTCCCGGAGCCGTTCCGCCTGGGCCCTGAGCGCGGTCGCGGACTTGGCGGACAGGAGCCAGGGCAGTACGCCGCCGGTGTCCGTGCCTGCCGGGCGCTGCCGCACCTCGGTCTCGGGAGCCTGTTCGATGATGGTGTGCGCGTTGGTGCCGCTCACGCCGAACGACGACACGGCCGCCCGACGCGGGCGGCCCGTCTCGGGCCACGGCACGTTCTCGGTCAGCAGCTCCACGGCGCCGGACGACCAGTCCACCCGTGAGGACGGACGGTCGATGTGCAGGCTCCGCGGCAGCACTCCATGCCGCATCGCCATGACCATCTTGATGACTCCCGCGACGCCGGAAGCCGACTGGGTGTGTCCGATGTTGGACTTGACCGAGCCCAGCAGGAGCGGCCCGGCGCCGTCCCGCTCCTGCCCGTAGGTGGCGAGCAGGGCCTGTGCCTCGATCGGGTCGCCGAGGGTGGTGCCCGTGCCGTGCGCCTCGACCGTGTCCACGTCCACCGGGGTGAGCCCGGCGGAGGTGAGGGCCTGGCGGATGACGCGCTGCTGCGAGGGGCCGTTCGGGGCGGTCAGGCCGTTCGAAGCGCCGTCCTGGTTGACCGCGGAGCCGCGGACGACCGCGAGGACCTCGTGACCGTTGCGGCGAGCGTCGGACAGTCGCTCCACGAGCAGCAGGCCCGCGCCCTCGCCCCAGCCGGTACCGTCCGCCGCCTCCGCGAACGGCTTGCACCGGCCGTCCCCGGCCAGCCCGCGCTGACGGCTGAACTCCAGGAAGGCCATGGGGCTGACCATCACGGTGACTCCGCCCGCGAGGGCCATGGAGCACTCGCCGTTGCGCAGCGCCTGGGTGGCGAGGTGCAGGGCGACGAGCGAGGAGGAGCAGGCCGTGTCGACCGTCACCGCCGGGCCTTCGAGACCCAGCGTGTAGGAGAGGCGGCCGGACATGACGGCGGTGGCATCGCCGGTGACGAGGTAGCCCTCGACGCCTTCCTCGACGCCTGCCACGGTGGCGCCCCATCCCTGCGCGGCGGTGCCGACGAACACACCGGTACGGGAGCCGCGCAGCGTCGCCGGGTCGATGCCGGCGCGTTCGAGGAGTTCCCAGGCGGTCTCCAGGAGCATGCGCTGCTGCGGGTCCATGGCCATGGCCTCGCGCGGTGAGATGCCGAAGAACTCCGCGTCGAACTCGTCGGCGTCGTGCACGAACCCGCCCTCGGGCGTGACGGTGGAGTCCGCGCCGAAGAGAGCCTCCGCGTCCCAGCCGCGGCCGGCGGGGAACCCGGTCATCGCGTCGGTGCCGGACGCCACGAGGTCCCACAGCTGCTCCGGTGAGCGGACGTCTCCCGGGTAGCGGCAGGCCATGCCGACGATCGCGATGGGTTCGTCGACGGCGTTCACCGGGGCGGGCGGCACGGCGTCAGCCGCGGTGCCGTCCTGGCCGGTGACCTCGCGCCGCAGGTGGTCGGCGAGCACGGTGGGGCTCGGGTAGTCGAAGACCAGCGTCGCGGGCAGCTTGAGACCGGTGGCCGTGGTGAGACGGTTGCGGACCTCCACCGCAGTGAGCGAGTCGAAGCCCATGTCGCGGAAGGCCCGGTTCGCCTCCACGGCGTCGGCCGACGCGTACCCCAGCACTCCCGCCGCTTGCCCGCGGACCAACTGCAGGAGCAGGCGGGTCTGTTCGGCCTCGGTCAGGCCGGCCAGGCGTGCTGCCAGTTCGGAGCCCCCGGCGGTGGCGGGCTCGGCCTGCTCGGCTGCCACGGCCCGCGCCGCCTCGGGGATGTCGGAGAGCAGCGGGCGCGGGCGGGCCGCCGTGAAGCCGGGCACGAAACGCGCCCAGTCCACGTCGGCGACGGCCACGAACGTCTCGTCGTGCTCCACCGCCTGCACCAGCGCCGACACCGCGAGCTCCGCCGGCATGGTGCGCACGCCGCGCTTGCTCAGGTGTTCCTCGGTGCCTTCGTGAGCGGCCATGCCGCCTCCGCCCCAGGCGCCCCAGGCCACGGAGGTCGCCGTCAGGCCCCGTGCCCTGCGGTCCTCGGCGAGCGCGTCGAGGCAGGCGTTGGCGGCACCGTACGCGCCCTGTCCACCGCCGCCCCACACACCGGCGTTCGACGAGAACAGCACGAACGCGTCCAGCTCCGCCCCGTCCAGCAAGTCGTCCAGGTGGCGGGCGCCCGACACCTTGGCGTCGGCGATCCCCGCGAAGGCCTCGAGGTCGGTGTCCATCAGCGGGTGCAACTGGCCTACGCCGGCGGCGTGGACGACGGCGGTCGGCGGATGTTCGGCCAGTACGGCCGCCAGCGCCTCACGATCCGCCACATCACACGCCACCACACTCACCCGGGCACCCAGACCCGTCAGCTCGGCCACCAGCTCCGCCACACCCGGCGCACCCTCACCCCGACGACTCGTCAGAACCAGGTGCTCGGCACCGTTACCCGCAGCCCACCGCGCCACATGCGCACCCAACGCACCCGTACCACCCGTGACCAGCACCGTCCCACGCGGCGACCACGACCGCACCACCGGCGCAGCCCCCAACGGCGCCCGCACCAACCGCCGCACGAACACACCCGACCCACGCACCGCAAGCTGATCCTCATCACCCCCCGCACCCCCCAGCACACTCAGGAACCGCGAGACCGCACGCTCGTCCAGCACCTCGGGCAGATCCAGCAGACCACCCCAGCGATCCGGATGCTCCAGACCCATCACCCGCCCGAAGCCCCACACCTGTGCCTGGGCCACGCTCCCGAGCCGGTCCGAACGGCCCACCGACACCGCACCCCGCGTCACCAGCCACAAGGGCGCGTCGATCCCGGCGTCACCCAACGCCTGCGTCAGGGTCACGGTGCCGGCGAGGCCACGGGACAGAACGGGGTACGGCTCGTACGGAGTGTCGTCGGTTCCCAGGAGACACAGGACGCCTTCGAACAGCGTGTCAGGGCCGGCGGCCACCAGGGCGGCCAGGCGCGCGGTCAGCGCGGTACGGTCGGTGGCGCTGCCGGACCCGGTGGCGGTGAGTTCGAGGAGTGTCACGTCGGCGCCGTGCTCTTCCAGGAGCCGTGCCGGACCGGAACCGCCGTCCTCGGAGAGGGCGCTGTCGCCGCCGGTGACGACCAGCCAGCGACCGGACGGTGCCGGTGCGTCGCCGCGCACGGTGGCCAAGGGCTTCCAGTTCACGGTGTAACGCCAGTCGTCGACCCGTACCCGGTCCTTCCGGGTGCGGCGCCACGAGGACAGCGCGGGCAGCACCGCGTTCAGTGCCTCGTCGTCCAGGCCCAGCGTCTCGGCGAGCCCGGTCGCGTCCTCGCGTTCGACGGCTTCCCAGAAGGCGGCGTCGACGGGGTCGGAGCCGCCTGCGCTCTCCTGGGCCGAGACCGCGTCGAGCCAGTACCGCTCGCGCTGGAAGGCGTACGTGGGCAGGTCGACGCGTCGGCCACCGGTGAGGAACGCGCTCCAGTCGACCGGGAGCCCGCTGGTCCAGCCCTCGGCGAGCGACGTCATGAAGCGGTCGAGGCCACCTTCGTCACGCTTGAGCGAGCCGACGGCCACCGCGTCCACGGTCTCCTGCACACCGACGGTGAGCACGGGGTGGGCGGAGGTTTCGACGAAGAAGCGGTGGCCCTGCTCGGCCAGCGCCTTCGTCGCCTCCTCGAAACGCACCGTCTGCCGCAGATTCGTGTACCAGTACTCCGCATCCAGCGCCGACGTGTCCAGCCAGTCAGCCGTCACCGTCGAGAAGAACGGCACCTCCGACGCACGCGGCTCCAACCCCGCCAGAACGTCCAGGAGCTCGTCGCGGATGGCCTCGACGTGCACCGAGTGCGACGCGTAGTCCACCGGAATACGACGGGCACGGACCTCGTCCGCCTCACACCCGGCCAGCAACGCGTCCAGGCCGGCCACATCGCCCGAAACGACCACCGAAGAGGGCCCGTTGACTGCGGCGACGGACAGCCCGCCGGTCAGCCGCTCCCGGACCTCCTCCACCGGCAGCGCCACCGACACCATGCCACCCAGGCCGGACAGCGCCAGGATCGCCTTCGACCGCAGCGCCACCACCTTCGCCGCATCCTCGATCGACAGCGCACCGGCCACACACGCAGCCGCGATCTCACCCTGCGAATGACCGACGACCGCCGCGGGCTGGACACCGTACGAACGCCACAGCTCCGCCAGCGACACCATCACCGCCCACAGCACCGGCTGGACCACGTCCACCCGCTCCAACGCATCCGCATCACCGAGCACGTCGAACAACGACCACTCCACATGCGACGACAGAGCCTCCGCGCAGTCCCGCATCCGCCCCGCGAACACCGGCGACGACTCGATCAGTTCCGTGGCCATCCCGGCCCACTGCGAACCCTGACCCGGGAACACGAACGCCACCTTGCCGCGCGTCACATGGGCGGTCCCCTCGACGGTCGTACCGTCCGGGTGGCCTTCGGCGAGGGCGGTCAGTCCGTCGGCGGGGTTGTCGCCGAGGACCACGGCGCGGTGTTCCAGGAAGGCGCGGCCGGTGGCGAGGGTGTGTCCGACGTCGGTGGGCGTGAGGCCGGGGTGGTCCGCCAGGTGGTCGCGCAGGCGGGCGGCCTGGGCGCGCAGCGCTGCGGCCGAGCGGCCGGACAGGAGCCAGGGCACGACGGCGGGCGCGGGCACGGGCGTGCCGCCCTCGATGCCGTCGGCCGCGCTGGTGTCGTCGGCCGGGTCGGTGTCGCCGGCCGCGTCGGCCGGTGGGGCCTGTTCCAGGAGGGTGTGGGCGTTGGTGCCGCTGATGCCGAACGAGGACACGGCGGCGCGGCGCGGCTGTCCCGTCTCCGGCCACGGACGGGCCTCGGTGAGCAGCCGGACGGCGCCGGACTCCCAGTCGATGTGCGAGGACGGGACGTCGGCGTGCAGGGTCCGGGGCAGGGTGCCGTGGCGCATCGCCATGACCATCTTGATGACACCGGCGACGCCGGCGGCCGCCTGGGTGTGTCCGAGGTTGGATTTGACCGAGCCGAGCCAGACGGGCTGTTCCTCCGGTCGGCTGCGGCCGTAGGTGGCGAGCAGGGCCTGGGCTTCGATGGGGTCACCGAGGGGGGTGCCGGTGCCGTGCGCCTCGACGGCGTCGACCTCGGCGGCGGTGAGCCCGGCGTTGGTGAGGGCCTGGCGGATGACGCGCTGCTGGGAGGGGCCGTTCGGGGCGGTGAGGCCGTTGGAGGCACCGTCCTGGTTGATCGCCGAGCCGCGGACGACCGCGAGGACGTCGTGACCGTTGCGGCGGGCGTCGGAGAGTCGCTCGACCAGGAGCAGGCCGACGCCCTCGCCCGCGCCCATGCCGTCGGCGGACTCGGCGAAGGCCTTGCAGCGGCCGTCGGACGCGAGGCCGCCCTGGCGGCTGAACTCGCCGAAGATGCCCGGGCTCGCCATCACGGTGACGCCGCCGGCGAGAGCCAGGGTGCACTCCTCGCGGCGCAGCGCCTGGACCGCGAGGTGCAGGGCGACCAGGGAGGACGAGCAGGCGGTGTCCACGGTGACCGCCGGCCCCTCCAGGCCCAGGGTGTAGGAGATGCGGCCGGAGGCGACGCTGCCCGCGCTGCCGTTGCCGAGGTAGCCGGCGACGTCCTCGAAGCCTTCGGGCACCTTGATCTGGCGGGCACCGTAGTCGTGGTACATGACGCCCGTGAAGACGCCGACGCGTTCGCCGCGTACGGACGTCGGGTCGATGCCGGCGCGTTCGAAGGCCTCCCAGGCGGTTTCGAGGAGGAGCCGCTGCTGCGGGTCCATCGCGAGCGCCTCGCGCGGGCTGATGCCGAAGAACGCCGGGTCGAACCGGTCGGCGTCGCGCAGGAACCCGCCCTGGAACAGACCGGCGTCCTCGGGGGCGACGGCGTCCAGGTCCCAGCCGCGGTTGGCGTAGGGCGGTGTGACGGCGTCGGTGCCGTCGGCCACCAGCCGCCACAGTGCCTCGGGGCTGTCGACGTCCCCGGGGAACCGGCAGCTCATCGCGACGATCGCGATGGGCTCCTGGTCCCGGTCCTCCAGCTCGCGCACCCTGCGCCGGGCCTGACGGAGATCCGTGGTAGCCCGCTTGAGATAGTCGCGGAGCTTATCTCCGTTCCCCATGTGACATCGGCTCCTAACAGCGGTGGGACGGGGGGCGGGCGTAAACGGTGTGGTGGAGGGGCGGCCGGGGCTCAGTCCGAGCCCAGCTCGCTCTCCAGCAGGTCGAACAGTTCCTCGTCGCTGGCCGTGTCGAGGTCGTCGTCGACCTCGGCCGGGGCGTCGGGGGCGGCTCCGAGGGCGGTGTTCCAACGGGCCACGAGGGCTTGCAGTCGTTCTCCGACGCGGGCCTGTTCGCCGGCGTCGGTCTCCGCGGGTGCCGAGGCGACCGACGTGAGGAGGAACTCCAGCTTGTCGATCTCGGCGAGCAGCGGGGCCGTGCCGGGCGCCGCCCCGCCGGGCAGTTCGGTGTGCAGATGGGCGACGAGGGCTTCCGGGGTCGGGTGGTCGAAGATCAGTGTGGCGGGCAGGCGCAGGCCGGTCGCCGTGTTGAGCCGGTTGCGCAGTTCCACGGCGGTCAGCGAGTCGAAGCCGAGTTCCTTGAAGGCACGGTCGGGTTCGACGGTGTTCGCGGAGAGATGGCCCAGTACGGACGCCACGTGCGAGAGGACCAGGTCGAGGAGGGCGGCTTCGCGTTCCTCGGCGGAGAGTCCGGCCAGCCGCCGCTCGAAGGATGACGCGTCCTCGACGACGGGCGTGGCGCCCGACTCGGCGCGGCGGCGCGCGGGGACCCGTACGAGGCCGCGGAACAGGTGCGGCAGGGTGTGGGACGAGGCCAGGGTGCGCAGTGCCGGGAGGTCCACGCCGATGGGGACGACGGCGGCGTCGGTCGCCGCGAGGGACGCGTCGAAGAGTGCGAGTCCCTCGTCGGAGGAGAGTCCGACCACTCCGGAGCGGGCCATCCGGTCGACGTCGACGCTGTCCAGGTCGCCGGTGAGGGTGGAGCGTTCGGCCCAGAAGCCCCAGGCGAGTGAGGTGACGGGCCTGCCTTCGGCCCGCAGCCGGCCGGCCAGGGCGTCGACCGCGGCGTTGGCGGCGGCGTAGTTGCCCTGTCCCGGTGAGCCGAACACGCCGGAGCTGGACGAGAACACCACGAACGCCGACAGGTCGAGCGTCGCCGTCAGTTCGTGGAGGTGGACGACGGCGTCCAGCTTGGGACGCAGTACGTGCTCGACGTGCCGCGGTGTGAGGGACGGGATGATGCCGTCGTCGACGGTGCCCGAGGTGTGGACGACCGCGGTGAGCGGGTGAGCGGCGGGCACGGCGGCCAGCAGTTCCGCGAGCGCGTCGCGGTCGGTGACGTCGCACGCGGTGATCGTCACTTCGGCGCCCGCGTCGCGCAGTTCCGCCTCCAGTGCGGCGGCTCGGGGGGCGGCACCGCCGCTGCGGCTCGCGATCAGCAGGTGGCGTACGCCGTGCCGGGTGACGAGGTGGCGGGTGACGAGACTGCCGAGGGTGCCCGTGCCACCGGTGACGAGCACGGTGCCCTCGGGGTCGAAGCGGGGCCCGTCGGCGGCGTTGGCGGGGTCGGCGGCCGGGGTTTCGACGGGCGTGGCCCGGTGCAGGCGGGGTACGCGTATCTCGCCTTCGTGCAGGGCGAGTTGGGGTTCACCGGTGACCAGGGCGGTGGGCAGCAGTCGGTGGGAGCGGTCGTCGGTGTCGAGGTCGACGAGGACGAACCGGCCGGGGTTCTCGGACTGGGCGGAACGGACCAGGCCGCTCACCGCGGCACCGAGGAGGTCGTCGGCGGGTGCGCCGGTGCGGGTGGCGACCGCCTGCCGGGTGACGAGTACGAGCCGCGACGCGTCGAGGGACTCGTCGGCGAGCCACTCCTGGACCAGGGCCAGTCCGTCGGAGACGGCGGCGCGTACCCGGCCGGGCAGTTCGGTGGTCGCCGCCGGCGGGTGGGCGAGGGAGAGGAGGACCGTGTCGGGGGCGGGCGCGCCGGCCCGGACGTGGTCGCGCAGTGCGGCGAGGTCGGGGAAGACCTCGGGTGCGGCGCCGGCCGCCTTGAGGGCACCGGTCAGTTCCGTGCCGTCGGCACCCAGGACCGCCCACCGCTCGCCGCCCGGCAGGGCGGGGGCCGGGGCGGGCAGCGACGTCCACTCCACGCGGAACAGTGCGGCGCCGCCGGCCGTGACCGTGCCCTGCAGCTGTTCGGCGTCGAGCGGTCGGAAGGCGAGGTTCGCGGCGGTGGCAACGGGGGCTCCGGTGCCGTCGGCGACGGTGAGGGAGATCGACTCGTGTCCCGTCCGGGTGAGCCGTACGTGCAGTACGGAGGCGCCGGTCGCGTGCAGGGACAGGCCGGTCCACGCGAACGGCAGCCGGGCGCTGGCGCCGTCGTCGAGGAGGCCGCCGAGGGCGGAGGCGTGCAGCGCGGCGTCGAGCAGCGCCGGGTGCAGCCCGTAGCGGGCCGCGTCGGAGCGGACCTCCTCGGGCAGCGCGACCTCGGCGTACACCTCGTCGTCGCTGATCCAGGCGGCGCGCAGGCCCTGGAAGGCCGGGCCGTAGCCGTAGCCGCCGTCCGCCATCCGCTCGTACAGGTCGGTGACGTCCACGGGCTGTGCGCCGGCGGGCGGCCAGGCCGTCTGGGTGGCCGGTGCCGTGGCCGCGTTCCGGGCGAGGACTCCGCCGGCGTGCCGGACCCAGGGCTGCTCGGCCGGGTCGGCGCCGTCGGTGAGGTCGACCGGACGGGCGTGCACCGTCAGTGGGCGGCGGCCGGTCTCGTCCGGGGCTTCCACCACGACCTGGAGCTGCACCGCGCCGTGCTCCGGCAGGACCAGCGGTGCTTCCAGGGTCAGTTCTTCGACGAGGTCCAGGCCGGCCCGGTCGCCCGCGTGCAGGGCGAGTTCGACGAACGCCGTTCCGGGCAGCAGGATCACGCCGGCCACGGCGTGGTCGGCGAGCCACGGGTGGGTACGGGTGGACAGCAGTCCGGTGAACAGGACGCCGTCGCCTCCCGCGATGTCGACTCCGGCGCCGAGCAGCGGGTGCTCGGTGCCGTTCAGGCCGACGGCGGTGACGGGGTCGAGCGCGGAGTACGGTACGTCGACCCAGTAGCGCTGCCGTTGGAACGGGTACGTCGGCAGGTCGGCGCGCAGTGCGCCGGCTCCCGCGAGGACGGTGGTCCAGTCGACGGCGGCGCCCTGTGTGTGGGCCTCGGCGAGCGAGGTGAGGAAGCGCCGCTCGTTCCCTTCGCCGCGTCGCAGGGTGCCGACCGCGGCGCCCTGGGCGCGGGCGTCGTCGAGGGTCTCCTGGATGCCGATGGTCAGCACGGGGTGCGCGGACGCCTCGACGAAGACTCCGTAGCCCTGCTCGACGAGTGCGCGGGTGGCCTCTTCGAAGCGGACGGTACGGCGGAGGTTGGTGTACCAGTACTCGGCGTCCATGGTGGTGGTGTCCAGCCAGTCGGCGGTCACCGTGGAGAAGAACGGGACGTCGGCGGTGCGCGGTTCGAGTCCCGCGAGGACGGCGAGGAGTTCGTTGTGGATGCCCTCCACGTGCGCCGAGTGGGAGGCGTAGTCGACGGGGACGCGGCGGGCCCGGATCCCGTCGGCCTCGCAGGCGGCGAGGAGTGCGTCGAGCTGGGCGTCGTCGCCCGAGACGACCACGGACGAGGGTCCGTTGACGGCCGCCACGGACAGCGCGTCGGTGAGCCGCTCCCGTACGTCCTCGACGGGCAGGGCCACCGACACCATGCCGCCCAGCCCCGACAGGGCGAGGATGGCCTTGGAGCGCAGGGCCACCACCTTGGCGGCGTCGTCCAGGGACAGCGCCCCGGCCACGCAGGCCGCGGCGATCTCCCCCTGGGAGTGCCCGACGACCGCCGCCGGCCGGACACCGTGGGAACGCCACAGTTCGGCCAGCGACACCATCACCGCCCACAGGGCGGGCTGGACCACGTCCACCCGCTCCAGTTCCCCGGCATCCTCCAGGACGTCGAACAGCGACCAGTCCACGTACGACGACAGTGCCGCCGCGCACTCCCGCATCCGCCCGGCGAACACCGGGGAGGAGCCGATGAGCTCCGTGGCCATGCCGACCCACTGCGAACCCTGCCCGGGGAACACGAACGCGGTGCGGCGTTCCCCGCGGGCGACGCCCTGGACCAGCGCGCCGGTGCCGCTGCCCGCGGCGAGCGCGGTGAGGGCGTCCACGACGGTGGGGTGACCGTCGGCGAGCACGACCGCGCGGTGTTCGAACTGGGTGCGGCCGGTGGCGTAGGTGCGGCCCAGGTCGGCGAGGGGGAGGCCGGGGTGCTCGGCGAGGTGGCCGAGCAGTCGCCGTGCCTGGTCCCGCAGGGCCTCCTCGGTGCGGCCGGACAGCGGTACCGGTACGTGGACGGGGCTCGTCGGCCGCTCGTCCGCGGCGCCCGTGCCGTCGGGGGCGGGCGGTGCGGGCGGCGTGGGTTCGGGCTCGGGCGCCTCCTCCAGGATCAGGTGCACGTTGGTGCCGCTGACACCGAACGCGGACACGGCGCCTCGGCGTGGCCGGCCGGATTCGGGCCACGGCATGGGTTCGGTGAGCAGGCTGACGGCGCCCGCCGACCAGTCGACGTGGGTGGTGGGCCGGCTCACGTGCAGGGTCTTCGGGAGGGTGCGGTGCCGCAGGGCGAGCACCATTTTGATGACGCCCGCGACTCCGGCGGCGGCCTGGGTGTGACCGATGTTGGACTTCACCGTGCCCAGCCACAGCGGCTGCTCGGGGTCGCGGTCCCGGCCGTAGGTGGCGAGCAGGGCCTGTGCCTCGATCGGGTCACCGAGTGTCGTGCCCGTGCCGTGGGCGTCGACGGCGTCGACGTCGGCGGTGGACAGACCGGCGGTGGCGAGGGCCTGCCGGATGACGCGCTGCTGGGAGGGGCCGTTGGGCGCGGTCAGCCCGTTGGAGGCGCCGTCCTGGTTGACCGCCGATCCGCGGATGACGGCGAGGACCTCGTGGCCGTTGCGGCGCGCGTCGGACAGGCGTTCCAGGAGGACCATGCCGACGCCCTCGGCCGGGCCGAAGCCGTCGGCGTCGTCGGAGAACGCCTTGCAGCGGCCGTCGGCGGACAGGCCTCGCTGGCGGCTGAACTCGATGAACGCCACGGGTGTCGACATGACGGTGACGCCGCCCGCGAGGGCCATGGTGCACTCGCCGTTGCGCAGTGACTGCCAGGCGAGGTGCAGTGCGGTGGCCGACGAGGAGCACGCGGTGTCCACGGTGACCGCCGGGCCCTCCAGGCCGAGTACGTACGAGATCCGGCCGGAGATCACGGCGGCCGCGCTGCCGGTCACCAGGTAGCCGTCGACGGCCTCGTCGGAGCCGTAGATCCGGGAACCGTAGTCCTGGCTGTTGGAGCCGACGAACACGCCGGTGCGGCTGCCGCGCAGCGTGCCCGGGTCGACGCCCGCGCGTTCCACGGCCTCCCAGGCGGTCTCCAGGAGCAGCCGCTGCTGCGGGTCGGTGGCCATGGCCTCGCGCGGGCTGATGCCGAAGAACTCGGCGTCGAAGTGGCCGGCGTTGTCGAGGAATCCGCCGCCGCGCACGTAGCTCTTCCCGGAGGCGTCCGGGTCGGGGTCGTACAGGCTGTCCAGGTCCCAGCCCCGGTCCTCGGGGAACGCGGCGACGGCGTCGCCGCCCGCCGCGATCAGCCGCCACAGGTCCTCCGGCGTGGCGATCCCTCCGGGGTAGCGGCAGCTCATCGCGACGACCGCGACCGGGTCGTCGTCGACGGGGGTGGTCACGGCGTCGGGTTCGGCCACGTCCGCGCGTACGCCGAGGAGTTCGCCGCCGAGGTGCTCGGCGAGGAGCTGGGGCGTCGGGTGGTCGAAGACGAGGGTGGCGGTGAGGGCGAGGCCGGTGCGTGCCTTGAGACGGTTGCGCAGTTCCACGGCGGTGAGCGAGTCGAAGCCCAGTTCGCGGAAGGCCCGTCCCGCCTCCACCGCCGTGGGGTCGGCGTAGCCGAGGACGGCGGCGGCGTTCGTCCGGACCAGTTCGACGAGCATCCGTGTCCGGTCGTCCGGGGCGGCGGCGGTCAGCTTGCGGACCAGCTCAGGTGTCTCGGTGGTGGCGCCCTCGGTGGTGGCGCCGTCGGTGCCGGTGCCGCTCTCGGCGGCGGCCTGTGCCTCGGGCAGGGAGCGCAGCAGGGGGCTGGGCCGCGCGGAGACGAAGCCGGGCACGAAGCGCGCCCAGTCGACGTCGGCGACGGACACGGTGGTCTCGTCGTTCTCGACGGCCTGCACGAGTGCGGCCACGGCCAGGCCGGGGTCCATCGTCAGGACGCCTCGGCGGCTCAGGTGCTCCTGCGTGCCCTCGCCGGCGGCCATTCCGTCGCCGCCCCACGCGCCCCAGGCGATCGCGGTGGCGGTGCGGCCCGCGGCGCGTCGGCGGTGGGCGAGGGCGTCCAGGTGGGCGTTGCCGGCGGCGTACGCGGCCTGGCCGCCGCCGCCCCAGGTGGAGGAGTTCGACGAGAAGAGGATGAACGCGTCGAGGTCGGTGTCGCCGAGGAGTTCGTCGAGGTGTTCGGCGCCCGCGGTCTTCGCGCCGGCCACTCGTGCGTATTCGGCGGTGTCGATGTCGGTGAGGAGCGTCGACTGGCCGACGCCCGCGGTGTGCACGACGGCGCTCAGCGGCTGGTCGCCGGGGAGCGAGTCGAGGAGGGCGGCGAGCGCGTCGCGGTCGGTGACGTCGCAGGCGGCGACGGTGACGCGGGCACCGAGGCCGGTGAGCCGTGCCTCCAGGGCGGCGGCGCCGTCGGCGGCCGGACCGCGGCGGCTGGTGAGCACCAGGTGTTCGGCTCCGTGCTGGGCGAGCCAGGTGGCGACGTGGGCGCCGAGTGCGCCGGTGCCGCCGGTGACGAGCACGGTGCCGCGGGGCTGCCAGGTCCGGGCGGGGGCGGTGTCGCCGAGAGGCACGCGCTGCAGGCGCCTGCCGAACATGCCGGAGGTGCGCAGGGCGACCTGGTCCTCGTCGTCGGTTCCGGCGAGGACGGCGGCGAGCCGGTTACCGGCGCGCTCGTCGGCGTTGGCCGGCAGGTCGACGAGGCCGCCCCAGCGGTCGGGATGTTCGAGGGCGGCGACCCTGCCGAATCCCCAGACGTGAGCCTGGGCGGTGGAGACGGGTTCGTCGTCGAAGGGCAGCGCGACGGCGCCACGGGTCGCCGCCCACAGCGGGGCGGTGAGCCCGAGCACGCCGAGGGCGCGGACGAGGTCGAGGGTGGTGGCGGCGCCGCGTGGCAGGACGGGCTGCTCGGCGTGGGGCCGTTCGTCCAACGGCAGGAGGGTGAGCACACCGGCCGCCTCACGGCCGTCGAGCGCCGCCGGGATCCGCTCGGTGAGCAGGCCGAGGCCGCCTTCGTCCCCGGTGAGGGCGAGCGTGACGACGTCCGCCCCGGCGGCTGCGAGGGCGGCGGGCGCTGCCCGCTGCCAGGGGTTCTCGCTCAGGTCGGTGTGGGTGACGACGAGCCAGATGCCGGTGAGTACGGCGGTAGCGGGTTCGGTGACGGGCTGCCAGCCGATCCGGTAGCGCCAGGAGTCGACGGTGGACTTCCGGCGGCGGTCCTGACGCCATGCGGCCAGGGCGGGCAGCATCTCTGCGACGGACTCCTCGCCGACGCGCAGCGCGCCGGCGACGGTCGTCAGGTCGCCGCGTTCGACGGCGTCCCAGAACTCCCGCTCCCCTTCGTCGCCGGCATCGGCACCGTGGGTGGTCCGGGTGGCCTGCCGTCCGGCCTCGGGCACGTCCAGCCAGTAGCGCTCGCGCTGGAAGGCGTAGGTGGGCAGGTCGACGCGGCTCGCACCGGTGAACAGGGGACGCCAGTCGACGGGCACGCCGCGCGTCTCGGCCTCGGCGAGGGCGGTGACGAACCGCTCGGAGCCGCCCTGGTCGCGGCGGAGCGTACCGGTGACGACGGCCCGCGCGCCGAGGTCCTCGACGGTCTCGGCGACCGGCACCGTCAGTACGGGGTGCGGGCTGACCTCGATGAACGCCTGGTGTCCCGCGTGGACGAGGGCCCGGACGGCGTCGGCGAAGCGGACGGTGCCGCGCAGGTTGGTGTACCAGTACCCGGCGTCCATCACCTCGGTGTCGAGGAGGTCGCCGGTCACCGCCGAGTACAGCGGCACGTCGGCGGGGCGGGGCCGGACACCGGCGAGGACCTCGGCGAGCTCCTCCTCGATGGCCTCGACGTGCGCGGAGTGTGACGCGTAGTCGACGGGAATGCGGCGGGCCTGCACTCCGTCGGCCTCGCAGGCGGCAAGGAGGCCGTCGAGGGCGTCGCCGTCACCGGAGACGACGACGGAGGCCGGGCCGTTGACCGCGGCGACGGACAGCCCGTCGGTCAGCCGCTGTTCGACCTCGTCGAGCGGCAGCGGTACGGCCACCATGCCGCCCCGTCCCGACAGGGCGAGGATGGCCTTGGAGCGCAGGGCCACCACCTTGGCGGCGTCGTCCAGGGACAGCGCCCCGGCCACGCAGGCCGCGGCGATCTCCCCCTGGGAGTGCCCGACGACCGCCGCCGGCCGGACACCGTGGGAACGCCACAGTTCGGCCAGCGACACCATCACCGCCCACAGCACCGGCTGGACCACGTCCACCCGCTCCAGCGCCTCCTCGTCGCCGAGCACGTCGAACAACGACCAGTCCACGTACGACGACAGGGCCGCCGCGCACTCCCGCATCCGCCCGGCGAACACCGGCGAGGAGCCGATGAGCTCCGTGGCCATGCCGACCCACTGCGAACCCTGCCCGGGGAACACGAAGACGGTGCGATCCGCGCTGCCCGGGGCGGTGTGCTCCACCACGCGGGGGTCGGGAGTGCCCGTGGCGAGGGCGTCGAGGGCGGCGAGGAGTTCCTCGGTTCCGGCGCCCACCACCACGGCGCGGTGTTCCAGGCGGGCACGGGTGGCGGCGAGTGAGAAGCCGATGTCCTCGGGCGTGGCGCCGCGGCCGGCTGAGACGCCGAAGCTCTCGGGAGCCGCACCGGGGGCGGTTGCGATACCGAAGTCGTCGGGAGCGGCACCACCGGTGGTTGCGATACCGAAGTCGTCGGGAGCGGCACCACCGGTGGTTGCGATACCGAAGGCGTCGTGTGCCTCGCGGCCGGTGATGTGGGCGCGCAGGCGGCGCGCCTGGTCGCGCAGTGCGTCGGCGGTCTTGGCGGAGAGCAGCCACGGCACGGCGGTGGCCGGCGTGCTCGCGGGCCGCTCCCGCTCGGCCGGCCGGGGTGCGGCCGCGGGGGCCTGCTCGACGATGACGTGGGCGTTGGTTCCGCTCACACCGAAGGAGGAGACGCCTGCGCGGCGCGGCCGGCCGGGCTCCGGCCACGGGCGGGCCTCGGTGAGCAGTTCGACGGCGCCTTCGGACCAGTCGACGTGCGGGGTGGGCTCGTCCACGTGGAGAGTCCTGGGCAGGGTGCCGTGGCGCATGGCCATGACCATTTTGATGACGCCCGCCACGCCCGCTGCGGCCTGGGTGTGTCCCATGTTCGACTTGACGGAGCCGAGCCACAGCGGCTGGTCCTCGTCGCGGTCCCGGCCGTAGGTGGCGAGGAGGGCCTGTGCCTCGATCGGGTCGCCCAGCGTCGTGCCCGTGCCGTGTGCCTCGACTGCGTCCACGTCGGCCGGGGCGAGCCCGGCCGACGACAACGCCTGCCGGATGACGCGCTGCTGCGCGGGGCCGTTGGGTGCGGTCAGCCCGTTGGAGGCGCCGTCCTGGTTGACGGCGGAACCCCGGACGACGGCCAGCACCTGGTGGCCGTTGCGGCGCGCGTCGGACAGCCGCTCCACCAGGAGCAGGCCGACGCCCTCGCCCCAGCCGGTACCGTCCGCGGCACCCGCGAAGGATTTGCAGCGGCCGTCGGCGGACAGCCCGCGCTGGCGGCTGAACTCGACGAACGTGCCGGGCGTCGACATGACGGTGACGCCGCCCGCCAGGGCCATGGTGCACTCGCCGTTGCGCAGCGCCTGGGCCGCCAGGTGCAGGGCGACCAGGGACGACGAGCAGGCCGTGTCGACGGTGACGGCGGGGCCTTCGAGGCCGAAGGTGTAGGCGACCCGGCCGGAGGCGACGCTGCCCGCGCTGCCGTTGCCGAGGTAGCCCATCACCTCGTCGATGCCCTCACCGGACGCGCCGAACGCGAGGGACGAGTAGTCGTGGTACATCACGCCGGCGAACACACCCGTACGGCTGCCGCGCAGCGACGCGGGGTCGATGCCGGCGCGTTCGAACGCCTCCCAGGCCGCTTCGAGGAGGAGACGCTGCTGCGGATCCATGGCCTGCGCCTCGCGCGGGCTGATCCCGAAAAACGCCGGGTCGAAGTGGTGGGCGTCGTACACGAACGAACCCGAGCGGGTGTACGAGGTTCCGTTGCGGCCGGGCTCCGGGTCGTAGAGCCCGTCGAGGTCCCAGCCCCGGTCGCCGGGCAGTTCGGCGACGGTGTCGGTGCCGGACGCGACGAGCCGCCACAGGTCCTCCGGCGAGCTGACGCCGCCCGGGTAGCGGCAGCTCATCGCGACGATGGCGATGGGATCGTCGGCCACCGCCACGGACCGCGCGTCCGCGCCGGGCTGCGGTCCGGTGCCGAGCAGCTCGGTCAGCAGGAAGGCGGACAGGACGGTGGGCGTCGGATAGTCGAACACCAGGGTGGCGGGCAGGCGCAGGCCAGTCGCCGCGTTGAGCCGGTTGCGCAGTTCGAGCGCGGTCAGCGAGTCGAAGCCGAGGTCGCGGAAGGCACGCTTGTCGTCGACCGCGTCGGGCCCGGCGTAGCCGAGCACCCCGGCGACGCCCGCCCGGACCAGCGAACGTACCTCGCGCTCCCGGTCGGCGGTGGGCAGCGCGGCCAGTCGCCGCGCCAGTGACGAGGCACCGTCGGCGGTGCCGCCCGCGGTGCGCCGCACCGGCACCCGCACGAGGTCGCGCAGCACGGTGGGGACTTCGGCCAGGCCGGCCCGTGCCTGGGCGCGCAGCACGGTCAGGTCGAGACGGACCGGGACGAGAACGGGGCGCTCCGCGGCCAGTGCCGCGTCGAACAGGGCAAGGCCGTCCTCCGAGGACAGGGCGGCGGCACCGGAGCCCTCCCGGCGGGCGAGATCGGTGTCCTTCAAGTGGCCGGTCATGGCGGACCGTTCGGCCCACAAGCCCCAGGCGAGAGAGGTCGCGGGCAGCCCGAGGGCCCGTCGCCGCTCGGCCAGCGCGTCGAGGAAGGCGTTGGCGGCGGCGTAGTTGCCCTGCCCGGCGGCGCCGACGGTGGACGCGGCGGACGAGAAGACGACGAAGAACGACAGGTCGAGGTCGCGCGTCAGCTCGTGCAGGTGGACGGCGGCGTCCACCTTGGGCCGCAGTACGTGGTCGAGCCGCTCGGGAGTGAGCGAGGAGACGACGCCGTCGTCCAGGACACCGGCGGTGTGCACGACACCGGTCAGCGGGTACTCGGCGGGCACGGCGGCGAGGAGTGCGGCGAGGTCGTCCCGGTCGGCGACGTCGCACGCCGCGAGGGTCGGCTCGGCGCCCAGAGCGCGCAGTTCCTCCACGAGGTCGACGGCCCCGGGGGCGGCGTCACCGCTGCGGCTTGCGAGCAGCAGGTGCCGCACACCGTACGCGGTGACGAGGTGCCGGGCGAAAAGGCGCCCGAGGGTGCCGGTGGCGCCGGTGACGAGCACGGTGCCTGTGGTGGCGGTGACGGTGGTCGCGTCTTGCTCGGTGTCGATGCCGGGGCCGGTCGGGGCGGAGTCGGGGCGGGCCGCCTCGGTCCGGGCCAGGCGGGGGGCCAGGAGGGCGCCGCCTCGGAGGGCCAGCTGCGGCTCCCCGGTCGCGAGGGCCGCGCGCACCAGGTCGGCGGGCACACCACCGCGGTCGACGCCACCGTCGCGGTCGTCGGAGTCGAGGTCGGCTCCGGGGCCTGATCCAGTGTCGGAGTCGGAGTCGGAGTCGGAGTCGGGCTCGAGGTCGAGCAGCACGAACCTGCCCGGATTCTCGGACTGCGCGGACCGTACGAGGCCCCAGACGGGGGCGTGGGCCAGGTTCGGTACCCCTGCGCCGGCTTCCGCGGCTACCGCGCCCCGGGTGACCACCACCAGACGCGCGTCGGCGAGCCGCTCGTCGGCCAGCCACGCCTTGACGACGTCCAGCGTGTCGTACGCCGCGGCCCGCACCGCGGCGGGCAGCTCCGGCTCCGCACCCTTTCCGTCGAGGCCGCGAGGGCTCCACAGAACGGCCGTCGGTACGGGAGCCCGCACGGCGACGGAGTCCAGGTCGTCGTAGGAGTCGGAGCCCAGAGCGGTCCGCAGCCCCTGGTCGTCCGTACCGAGTACGGCGATTTCGCCGTCGTCCTCGACACCATCTGATGTCGGCATGGTGACGGGGCGCCAGCGCAGGTCGAAGAGGGAGTCGTGCGTGCGGGAAGGCTGTCCGGCGTCGCCGTCGGCGACAGGCCGGAGCGCCAGGACGTCCACCGCCGCGACGGGGGCGCCCTGCGCGTCCGCCACGTGCACTGCTACGCCGCGAGAGCCGGCCGGGGAGAGCCGTACGCGCAGAGCCGTGGCGCCGGTCGCGTACAGCGACACTCCGCTCCAGCTGAAGGGCAGCATTGCCTGCGCACCGTCCGCACCGACATCGAGGAGACCGAGTCCGACCGGGTGCAGGGCGGCGTCGAGGAGAGCCGGGTGCAGACCGAACCGGGCGGCCAGTGCACGCTGTTCGTCGGGCAGGGCGACTTCGGCGAAGACCTCGTCACCACGCCGCCAGACCGCACGCACCCCCTGGAACACCGGCCCGTACCCCAGACCCACCTCCGC
>NZ_JBIRHU010000044.1:0-26493 GCF_044328675.1 Streptomyces sp. NPDC017890 | reverse complement strand
AACAAGGACCTCGACAATCCTCATTCTTGCTGGTCAGAGGCACTTTCTGCTTTCCTGACCGCCTGCCGGACAGCCCGCTTCATGAAAGCGCGAGGTTAAAGGTGAGCCGGTCGACGATGGCCGCGCAGAGGCGGGGGGCAGTGAAGGTCTTCGTCCAGCCGCCGAACGACTCGTTGGAGGCGATCGCGACGCTGTTCTTCTCCTCGCGTTCGGTCAGGACCTGGAAGAGGAGCTCGGCGCCGTGGCGGTCGAGCTCCATGTAGCCGAGTTCCTCGATGCAGAGCAGGTCGACACGGCCGTAGCGGGCGATGGTCTTGTTCAGGTGCTTTTCGTCCGCGGCCTCGACCAGCTCGTTGACCAGCTTGGTGGCGAGTGTGTAGCGGAGGCGGTTCTCAAGGCCCGCCAGGCCCTGACCGCCGGCCGCTTCGCCCGCTCGGTCGAACGCCTGACCGCCTACACCGAGGCCTTGTGGAAGACGGTGCACCCCGACGCCCGCCACCGCTGGCGCGCTGCCGAGCCGCGCTACGACCCGGTGGTGCGAGAGATGGACTTCTCAGTGTCACGACCAGCCAGAGGTGAGGCCTGCGTCGACGACTTGAGAGCCTCTGGCCTGCGGGATCTCGACTAGGGCCGGACGACTCTCTGAAACGTCTGACCTGCTGCTTCTCTGATTCGAGGTCCTCTGACCTGGCACGCCGCAACTTGATCCGGACACACATCAACTGCTCTCGGACGCGGTATGAAGCAGCGACCGAGAAGGCTTTCGGGGTCCTGGGCGGTATGCCGGTGGGCGGGCGAGAGCCTGCGGCCCCGCCCGACTGCCGGTGGGTGCGAGGGCTTCCCACTTGGCCTTGCTTGCGGCGATGATCGGCTGAGCATGCCGATGGCCGTAAGCGCGGCGGCCCGACGCCTGGGAGATCGTTTCAGTGCCTGACCTGCCTGCCCCGAGCTCGACGGGTGTCCGTATTGCTGGTGACCGCTATCAGTGGCTGGCTGCGTGGCAGGGGTGTGTCGCCGCTGTCCGGGATGCGGCGCTGCGTGCGTCCAACCCGGTGGTGGCGGTGGGCGTCGAGGTCGACGACGCGGGGAACTTGGACGATGTCGTCTTGTACCGGCAGGTGCCGCCGCACACCTACATGCAGGTCAAGTACGCCGCGGACAGCTCTACCCCGGTCAACGGTGACTACCTGCTCAAGCTCAGCGATCGCGGCGGCCTGTCGATCCTGCGGAAGATGGCGCAAGCCTGGGAGAAGCTCACCGAGGGCGGCACTCCGGTCGATCTCGCGTTGCTGAGCAACCGGTCCCCGGATGCGGAAGACCCGCTGATCTCGCTGAGGGACTCCCGCACTCAGCTTCTGGTTCCGAAGGCGGCGCAGCAAGGCCCGGGCTCCAAGAAGGGTCAGGCACGCAGGCGTTGGGCCGACGGTGCCGGGCTGAGTGAGGACAGGCTGCTGGACTTGCTGAAGGTGCTGCGCTTCGACCTGGCACGAGACGTGATGCACCTGCATGAGCACTTGCAGATGCTGATGTTCGCCGCAGGGCTGCGGTTCAGCGAGGAGGCCATGCACTCCGGCGTGGACTGGGTGGCCCGTCAAGTCGCCGACGGGCAGCGCCGCCTGTCCCTGGCGGATATCAGGGAGGCGATCCGGGCCCTGGGCCTGGAAGCCGGCTCATCGCGTCCGGTGCTGTCCATCGCCACACTGAAGCCGGATCCCATGGCGGAGGACGCCGATTACGCATTGGACTGGGTGGATCGCTTCGAGGGAGCCTCACCGTATGTGAAGCGGCGTCCGCTGGCCCCGGCCACCTGGGCACAGTTGCAGGCGGACATTGAGGCCGCGCCGTACCGGATGCCGCCGGGCACCACCACGGTCGCTGTCACCGGCAGCCTGCGTCTGGCACCCGCTTTCGTGGTCGGTGCCGCCTTCCGCATGGTGGCCGGCTCCGACCTTGCCGTGGCTCAGCGTGAACAGCTGTGGTCATCCACCGCAGCGTACGACTCTCCGCTGACGCCAGCCGTCGATGAGCACACCCTTGACCTTGGAACGGATCTCGCCGTGGCCGTCGCGGTCGCCACGGACCCCACGCAGGACGTGCTGGACTTTTTGCGCGAGCATCAAGTGCCCGTCTCCCGGCTGCTGGTCTTGCGCCCGCCCGGAGGGGCGAAGGACAACTCCATCCCGGATGCCGCGACGGCCAGCGCGTTGGCCGTCGGTATCCGGGACCTGCTGCGCCGTGCCTGCCGCGCACATCCCGCGATCCACCTCTTCCAGGCCGGCCCCATGGGCCTGGCCCTGCTGCTGGGCAACCGGTGGAACCGGCTGCGCCCCACCACCGTGTACGAGGACGTCAACGCACAGCAGGTGTATGAGAAGGCCTTCGTCATCGACGCATGAGGGCTCGCTAACTGGCTCTAACAAAAGCTGCTGATCATGAGGCTGTCGGCCTTTCCGCTCGTAGATCTGGGTATGGGAATCCGTCAGTCGCGGCCGTGGATCGTGTCAGACGAACTGTGGTCGCTGGTCGAGCCGTTGCTGCCGAAGCCAGGGCCGAAGAAGGTGGAAGGTAGACCGCGGGTGCCGGACCGGCAGGCGCTGTGCGGGATCCTCTTCGTCCTGCACACCGGTATCCAGTGGGAGTACCTGCCCCAGGAGCTTGGCTTCGGCTCGGGGATGACGTGCTGGCGGCGCCTGGCGGCCTGGAACGAGGCCGGCGTCTGGGACCGGCTCCACCAGCTGCTGCTGAACGAGCTGCGGTCGAAGAACCAGCTGGACTGGGAGCGGGCGGTGATCGACTCATCCCACGTCCGCGCGGCCCGACGGGGCCCAAAAGTGGGCCCAGCCCGGTCGACCGCGCACGACCGGGCAGCAAGCACCACCTCATCGTCGACGGACAAGGCATCCCACTCGCCGTGTCACTGACCGGCGGAAACCGCAACGACGTCACCCAGCTCGAGCCGCTGCTCGACAGGATTCCCGCCGTCGCGGGCCAGGTCGGCCGACCCCGCCGACGCCCCGACGCACTCCTGGCCGACCGCGGCTACGATCACGACAAGTACCGCCGCCTGCTCTGTCAGCGAGGCATCCGCCCGGTGATCGCGAAGCGGGGCGAGCCGCACGGCACCGGTCTGGGCACCTTCCGCTACGTCGTCGAGCGCACCATCGCATGGCTCCACGGATACCGCCGCCTACGCATCCGCTGGGAGAGACGCGACGACATCCACGAAGCCTTCCTCGGACTCGCCGTCTGTCTGATCACCCACCGCCACGTCCAACGCCTTTGTTAGGACCTCTTAGCCCCTACGGTCCCGCCGCCGGAGGCGTCGTGGTGCCGCGTGCCAAGCGCATGTCATGGTGGAGCCGGGCGAGGCGGTCGCGGGCCGTGAGCCAGCCCAGCGCGACGGCGACCGGCAGCGGGCCGTGGAAGAACAACAGCCCCTCCACCGCAGCGGTCCCGCCCAGACGCTGAGCCCGCTCCCCGGGCTGTCCCTTCGGGGTATGCCCGCCGGAGATGCGAGGAGTGTGTCTTCCCTGGCCGGCTGTCTCGTCCCCCTGCCGTTAGCCGAGATTTGCATCGGTCCTGGGCCCGGCCCGGCGGGTCCTCGATGCGAGGCAGCAGCTCAGACAGTCCCTCTCACCTGCATCAAGCACGCGGCTCCGATGCGGATGGCCGCCGCCGTAAATGATCAACTAGTCCTGGTGCAGGAGGGTTTGTCAGTGGTGGGTCTTACTGTGGTGAACGAGCAGCCATAGATGCCTGTTTGTGGCCGCCGCGCCCCAGCCCGGGGTCGGCGGCCGCGGCGTGCACCCGGGCTGGACGACGCGCCCGAGGAGGCACACCGCATGGGGATCGACGACGCATTCGACGCGTTCCAGAAGACCGTCAACGAAGACATAGACAAAACCAGACTGGCCCGCGAGCGCAGGGACCTGTTCAAAACCGCGCTGTTGAGCGAGCCGGACGTCGTGGAGACGTTCGGCTCGGGTTCTCTGAGCCGCAGCACGCAGCTCAAGCCCATCCACGACGTCGATGTCGTGATCGTCTACGACCCCGACGAGCACCCCGAGTGGGGGAACGACGGCCCGAGCGCCCAGGACGCTCTCGAGCACGTCCGCACCCAGGTCAACCGGCTGCTGAGCCAGACCAACGGCACCCACGCCAACGAGGTCCGGCACACTCTCGTGCGCAATCACGCAGTCAAGTGCTTCCTGGACGACCCCGAGGACCCGGAGGCCTTCACCGTCGACGTCATGGCCGCCCTGCGCCAGGAGGACGGCTCGCTGCTCATCCCCGAAAAGCTGAACACCCGGTGGGTGCCGGCCAACCCGGAATACCTCATCGGCCAAGTCGCCGATCACCAGCGGGACTGGCCGCACTTCCGGCCTCTGGTCAGGGTCCTCAAACAGTGGCGGCTCACCGCCCCGGTCCAGGGAGGCATCAAGTCTCTCGTCATGGAGGTCCTCGCCCTCAACTGCATGCCCAGGTCCGGCAACCGCTCCCAGGCACTGAAGACGTTCTTCACCGCCGCCGCGGTCCGCGTCCACGAGGGCGTGTGGGACCCGGCGGGGCTGTGCGGTCAGATCCAGACAGACCTGGACCATGCAGGTCTGTCCGATGCCTTCGCCGACGCAGCAGACCTCGCGGAGCGGGCCTGCGTTGCTGCCGCCGAGGGAGACACCGACAACGCGCTGCGGCTGTGGCAGAAGATCTTCGGCGACGACTTCCCGGCCCCTGCCGCTCCGGCCAAGCCAGCCTCACTGATCACCGGGACACCCGCGCTCATCACTCCGCGGCCCATCAAGGACGCACCCCAGGGATGACGACCGCACACACGCCCAACGGCCGCACGCACCACACCTGGTGGACGTGCGAACGGCGCCGACTGCACCGTGACCATGCGGAGATCACCGCTCAGTTCCCCGGCCTCGTCTGGAACGAGGCCGGAGCAGGGAGTTGGGAGGGCAGGCTGCCCCGCTGGCCTTTCGAGAGGCCCGAGCCCGAGCATCTCACCGCCTGGATCGGCGAGGAAGGGCTCCTTGTGCGTCTGGAGTACAGCCAGGCCTACCCCATGGTGGCGCCCCGGCTCGTTCCCGTGGATCCACTGCCCGAACCGTTTGAATGGACCCAGCACCGCTGGCACGTCAACGGCGACGCCAGCCTGTGCCTTCTGCGGGACGACGTATGGACGGGCCGCGAGTCGGTTGTCGATCTGTTGCTGAAGGCCGCCGGCTGGCGGATCGAGTACGCGTTGATGAAACACCAGACGATCGAGCAGATGACCGGCAGCGGCATCGTCACCGACGATCGCCTCGACCACTTCCTGGCCCAGCCCCCGTCACCCGAGGACACCACTGACCACCCTGAGCTGGACACCGGCGGACAGGACGGTCCCTCGTGCTGATCCTCATCCCACAGGACGCCGCGACCACACTCCGCGCCTCGGGCGCGTGGGGCCGACTGTCGTTGCGTATCAGCCATCCGGACGACCTAGCGGTGGTGGGCGGCATCTCCGAGGGCGGCGGCTCCATCATCTCGGTCGACCCGCCGCCTCCTGCCCCTCGCCTGCTCGCTGGCTGCGACTCCCGTCCTACCGGCTACTGGTACCAGGCCAACAGTGAACTGCACGCGCTCTGGTACCTCCTGCGGGCACGGCGGAGCACATCCATGAAGCTGGACGCGTTCAAGGACGCGGTGCCCAGCGGTTTCAAGACGCCGGGCGACGGCGGCTATGTGGCCATCACCCACGCCCCCGGCGTGAAGGACGCCTTCCCCGAAAGCGGTCTGCCCGACCTCGTCGCCTGGCACGTCACCCGCGCGGGCTTCCAGCCCATCGAGGCGTCGGCTGAGCCCGAAACCACCGGGATTCGGCAACTTGGCGGTCACTGGCCCGTAAAGGAACTGCAGAACACCCGCATTATGCTGGTCGGAGCGGGGAGCATCGGCTCGGCCACCGCCCACGCTCTGGCCGGCTACGGCGTCGGCCATCTCACCCTCGTCGACCCCGACCGCCTCGACTGGCACAACCTCGTCCGGCACACCAGCGCCCGCCGACACATCGGCCGGCACAAAGTCACCGCCCTCGCCGAGGAACTCGCCGCACTGCGCCCCGACACCACCGTCAGCGCTCTGGCCCTCGACGTCATCGAGCACGCAGACCACATCCGGGCCCTCCGCGCGGACACCCACCTCGTCGTATGCACGGCAGACGGAGTAGCCCCGCGCCGCGTCACCGGCCACTTGGCCCGCCGCGCCGGCCTCACCGCAGTGCTCGCGTGCGTCCTGCAGGACGGCGCCCTCGGCGAAATCCTGCGACTGCGCCCCTGGCCCCAGCACGGCTGCCTCACCTGCAGACGCCGGACCCTCGCCGAGGCAGGCGGCCTCGACCCCGAGCCCGCCCTGGACGCCGGGTACGGCACCGGCACCCGCCACCGGCCGATGACCGCCGTCGGCTCCGACCTGCATCTGGTGGCCCAGCTCGCAGCCAAAACCGCCGTCGCCACCATCCTCGAACGTGCCGGACACCCCGACCAGCGACTGCCGGGAGAGCATGCCCTGCTCGGCCTGCGTCGCCAACCCGACTGGGCCTCACCCTTCGACCTCGGCCACACCGCCGAGCTGCGCTGGCTTCCCGCCACACCACCGAGATCCGGCTGCCCCACCTGCGAAGCCCCATGACCCAGCAGCCCGTCACCGCCGTGCACCTCACCGCCCCGGCCTCCCGGATCGTCACCACCGAACTGCGCACGGCCGACCACAGCACGGAGACCGGAGGCATCCTGCTGGGCCACCACACTCACGACATCGTCACCGTCCACCGCGCCGGAACCCCCGGACCTGCCGCCGTGCGCACCCCTACCTACTTCCTCCGCGACCTGGCACACGCCCAGGCACTGGCCGACGAGGCATTCGCGAGCGACGGCAGCGTCTGGGTCGGCGAATGGCACACCCACCCCGCCAGCCGCCCCATCCCCAGTGCTCGCGACGCCGCCACCTACAGGAAACTTCTCAACGATCCGGAACTGGGCTTCCACAGCGTCATTGCGGTGATCTTCGCTCCCCGGGCAGGCCGTTGGGAGGGCGCAGCCTGGGCATGCCGCCTCGGCCGCATTGAGCCGGTGCAACTGCAGCTCTCCCGCTCTGTCGGATGAGACGCCGAAAGAAGCTCGGGTGCTCAGAACGGGGGCGCCAGAGCACGTCACCGTTCACCGGTGGTTGGCCAGCCGCACCGTAGAGCTCTCAGGCGACGGCTGCCTCTGCGGCAGGGCTCTCACCGTCGGCGTCCCGGCCGTCGGCGGCGCCACGGATGCGGGGCCGCCGAACGCCCCCGGTGGTTCGACGCCGAAGCAACAGGCTGCCCGCGGCAGCCGCAGCAGCCGGGCCGGTCGTGCACGCTGCACAGGACGGCGCGCCTTACCGGCGCGGTGTCAGTCGTCGTCGGGGTCGTTGCGGCCGACGAACATGTCGTCGAGGGCTTCTTTGGTGATGGCTTCAGTCTCGTCTTCGATGGCTTGCTGGGCGGTCTGGCAGATGAGCTGGTCGAGGGTGTCCATGTAGCCGCCGGTGCGCTCGTGGAGTTCTTCCTCGAGGTCCAGGAGCGAGCCGGGCTCGTGGTCGTAGAGCCGGAGGTTGGAGTCGTAGGCCCGCAGCACGGTGCGCCATCCCTCCTCCTGCCCCGCGTGGAAGGGGATGGGGTTGATCCGCATGACAGGCAGGCTGCTGCGGAACTGCTCGGAGGCGCGGGGCCGTTCGCTGCGGCGGCGGTTGTGCAGGCCCTCGTTGACGATGTCGGTGGCGCCCGCGACCGCTGTAGATGACCGAGAGGCGCAGGCGGGCCTGGAGACAGTCGAAGTAGTCGAAGGCACCGGCCAGGTCGCTGTCGTGGATGCGGTCGATTCCGTCGATGAGGAGCAGGGAGGTACGGCTTTCGCGCATGGCGTGGATGACCGGTTCGGTCATGTCGGTGCTGCGGTAGGTCCGCTTGTCGATGTTGACGGTGTGGTCCATGCCGAAGAAGTCCGCGAGCGGCAGGGACCAGTCCATGTTGCTTTCATGGCGCGGAGGGACGTTGATGTAGACGACGGGGGTCCACTCGCTGTCCGGCCTGCGCTCGGTTTCCAGTAGTCCCTGGTAGGCGCGTCCGATCTGGAGCAGCAGCGTGGTCTTGCCAGCACATCCATCGATGATCATGCTCATGCGTTTTCCGGTGGGGCGGAACCGGTTGGTGCGCAGGGTGCGCCGCGCGTCCTTCAGCCCCTGGGTCACATCGGGGGTGGAGACGGGGATCATCTCTCCGTGGTAGATCATCCGCGGGTCGGTGTCGGTGGCCTTCGTCCCCTTGGGGGCGCAGTCCTGCAAGTCCGGCGGCTCGAGTTTGCGGTGCACGAAGTCCATGAACCCCTCCCGCACTGTGAGCAGTTCGGGATCCAGCGGCGACCACCGTGCAGCGAGAGCTGCGGTGGCGGCTGGTTTCGGGGCGGTGCGCGCAGCGTCCATCACGTCTCCTGCGGGTCTTGGCTGGGTGGGGGTGGGTCCTGATGGGGCCGCGGCGCAGGCCGCTCGGACGGATCCGCTGCCAATTCCCGGAAGATGTCGCCGGCTGATCCGCCCAGGCTGTGCGCTCCCGCCGGAGCGGGACGGCGCCGCGGGGGCCGGGGCCGGCCCGGCGACGCTGGCGGGGCGCCGGGTTCGGGCACAGCGGCCGGCAGCGCGGCACGGCGGCCTGGGAAGAGGTCCTTGGCATCGACGTTGAGGGATGGTGCGGGCGTCACGCTGCCGGGTTCGGCCCTTGTGATCCCTGCATACGGGTTGGCCGGTGTTTCGGCGGTCTCCAGGGGCTGCGGAACGAACGCGGCCACCGGCTTGACGGAGGTGGAGGTGGGGGAGGGGCCGCGCCGTGCGCGGGCCAGGAGATCGTCCACGGCCCGGGCGATTTCTTCCTCGCCGCCTTCCCGGCCGACGAGGCCGGCGACGAGGTCGGCGGCCTTCTCCCACAGGTACTGGGTCCACGAGTCGCGGATCAGGTGCTGGCACTTGAAATCGAAGGGCACCCACGGACTGCGGGCGGGGTCCTTTTCGACCGTGTGGTCGTAGAGCCACACCCGGCTGGGCTCGTAGGGGTTGTAGTAGACCGGCCAGCGCCGGCCCTGTCCCTTGATGCCGGTGTGCCGGTTCTGGATTCGATCGAGGGTCAAGGGTGGAAGACTCCCCATCATCGCCGGCAGCATGCACGGTAGGTTCGTGTTCTCTGAGGAGGTTTCGGAGAGTGGAGAGGTCACTCATACCGTGACCTTTGTCCATCCGCTGCTTGAGTGATCGATTTCTGTCTTAGCTTTGCTGTGGTGGAGTTGGAAAGGTGGAGTGGAGTGGTACGAAGTAAGGCGTCAGCATGGGCGTATGACTGATCTTGATCACCAATGAGCGGTGTACATCGCGAAGCCGCAGGTCGCGGGTTTGATGTGAATACGAGTGGGGTATTCGCGCCGGTCGGCGGCCAATGGCCTTGGTGTAGATCATTGAGTGGGTTTGGTCCCGGTGGGATGCCTGGTTCGGCTGCGCCCGCGGCTTGCCCCCGCCTAGGATCCGTCGGCAGGTCGGCACGCCACGAGATCGCGGGAGGGCCCGGGATGCAGGAGCGGCAGTGGATCACCGCTCGCCGCAGCGAACTGGACCCCTCGCCGAGGAGTTGGCCAAGCAGCTTCAGGAAGTCCAGGTCGAGCGGGACGAACTGGCGATCGGGGAGCGGGTGTTGAACCGCCTGGCTGAGCAGGTCCAAGCCGACGCCGGGCTGTCGCTCAGGTAGCGGCGCAGGTGGCCGGGCGGGCGGTCCTGCTCATCCCGCACCGCAGCGACGCGGCCGATGAGGGCGCGCTGCCCGGCGACTACCGCAAGATCCTGGCGATCGTGCGGGAGGCCGACGGCCCGGTGCAGGTCAGGGCGGTCGGCGAACGGCTGGGCCTGGACGCCTCGGTGTGCGGCAAGCTGGAGCCGCTGCGGGCGAAGATGACCAAGCTCGCCGACCGCGGCTGAATGCACAAGCGTCCCGACGACAGGTTCATCGCACGCGCGCAGGTGTAGGGAGGCGTGCACCGGCGGGGCGTAACTCGCGGGCCCCCGGCGGCAGTTGAGTTTGGTGTGAAGAAAAACAACCATCCCGTCGAGGGCTTTGACGGCCTTGCCTACATTGCCCGCCTGCTGCTGTCGAGTGCCACCCTGAACTGGCTCGCCGATCTGATACGCGGCCACTGCAAGAAGATCAGATCACGGTGGCGGGCCCCTCGGGGAAGATCGCCGCCATCGTGCTCGCGGTACTGCGCTGCACGACCAGCTCACCGCCAAGCTGCGGGCGGCCGGCCTCGGCGCCATCGCCGACCTGGGCTTCGTCGGGCTCGACGACAGCAGTCCCGACGCCGACCTGGCGGTGATCACCGGCTACAAGGCCGCCCGGAACCGGCCCCTGACCCGCGGCCAGAAGCTGTCGAACACCGCACTGGCAGCGGTCCGGGCACCGGTGGAGCACGGCTTCGCCCACCTCAAGAACTGGCGCGTGCTCGGCAAGGTCCGCACCGACCCGACGTGGGCGACCGCCCTGGTCAGGCCCCTGCGCGTCCTCACAAACCGCGAAGTTTCCCGGTGACCGACGATCTTCACCGAAGTCATCCACCCACGACCACCACGAGCATCCCGAACCCCGCACACACCAGACCCGTGACCAGCAACTTCACGATGCACACTGCTCAATGGCCGCCCGCTGTCCACAGGAGGCCCCGGCAGGCTTCTTGAGCTATGGACATCAGCTCGCCGGGTATCGCCCGGCACAACAAGAAGACGCCGCGCTGCGAACGCCACGATGCCCTCCTCCAGCCCGAGGAGCGCACCGAGTTCGCGGCCCGGTTCCCGGCCGGCCACCAGGCGCAGATGGCGTTCCTCCTGGCCCGCTACGCCGGCAACGCCTCCCTGGTCGCCGCGCTCTTGGGCACTGGAGTGCGTACGGTGCGCCGCCACTGCCGTGGGTGGCCGCCACCGCCCGGGCTCCGGCTGCGCCGGGCCCTGCGCCGCCGTGTCGTGGATCTCGTGTGCCCGCGGTGCCTGTCCGATCGTGCGGTGGAACAGGCGCGCCAGGCAAATCGGGAAGCCCGGCGCGCGGCCCGACGGCTTCCGCATGATCCCGGCGGCGTGGATCGCTGACATACCGGGTGCCCGAGATCTTCAGCTCCCTCAGAACACTAAAAGCTTTTCTGCATTGATGATAGTGAAAAGCTGATTTAGATGCGGAAGTTGCATAGATTCGGGTAAGATGGTGGCATGGGATTGCACTTGGAGGAGTCGCTGCGGCTGACGGTGGCCGCGTTGATGCAGGTAACGGGTGAATCGCAGCGGTCGGTCGCGGGGGTGCTGGGACTGACGCAGACACAGGTGTCGCGCCGGCAGTCGGGCGCCATCTCCTGGAGCCTGCGCGACGTCGACGTCCTGGCCGAGCACTACGGCATCGGCGCGCTGGATCTCCTGGCGGGTCCGACCAGAGCGTGCGAGGCGCTGCCCGCCGACAGGCGCCGTACCGTGCGGACCGAAGCGAGGGGGACGGACCGGTGAGCGACTTCGACGCGATCGACTCGCTGCTTGACACCGTCGGCCCCCAGGCCGAACTCCCGCCCTCCCACGTGCGCCGCGAGCTGCGGGAGCGGGCTCGGCTGTCCAAGGCACAGGTGGCACGCGCGCTCAGCGTGAGCCCCTCAACCCTCAGCGGATGGGAAAGCGGCCGGGACCCGGCCGGCGAGATCCGCACCAAATACGCCTACCTGCTGGACGGACTGAACGCCAAGCTCGCCACCGAGACCGAGACCGAGACCGAGACCGAGACCGAGACCGAGGCGGCACCGGCTGCGGAGCAGCCCGTCACGTCAGGCACGGCCTCGACCGCCACCCCCTTGTCTTCGCCTGACCTCGGCCAGGACGAGGACGGGGACGACGTGGAGCTGCTCGTCGCCCCCGAGCCCTGTGTGCTGTGCGGCCATCCCGCCGGACAACGCGTGGCGGGGTTCGCTCAGCACCTGACCCCGGCCGACTGCCGGCCCACCGCCACCGGGGCCCCAGCTGCCCCGCCAGCCGGACAGCCCACGACGCACACCTTGAAAGCGCCGCTGCGCACGCCACGTCCGGCACGTGCGGCGGAGCGTTCCAAGGGCCCGGCCCGCCACGCGTTCCAGGAGACGTCCGGCCCCGTCGACCTGATCCGCGAGGCCGTGCAGGGTGCGCTTGCCGAGCACCGGGGCGACGTCGACGCAGCCACGGCGGCGCTGGTGAAGCGGGCCATCCCGGACGCGATGCGACTGCTGGACAAGACTCGTAAGGGCGCCCGCTACGACGTGATCGCGCACCCCTGGATCCCCGACATCCTCAAGAAGCAGACCGCGCGCGGCGCGGACCAGATCTGGGAAGCCCGCCCCAAGTGGACCCGGCACGAACTCCCACCCGGCCGGCATCAGGTGACCGCGCTCGACATCAACGGCGCCTACCTCTCCGCCCTCAAGACGCACCTCCCTCTGGGCCAGCTCGAGCACTCCACCGGCCTCGCTCACGACCGCCGCCGCTCCGGAGTCCACCTGATCACCCCGCCCGAGTGGGAGCACGAGGCGGTGCTGCCCAATCCGATCGGCCAGCGGGACGAGCCCGGTCCCCTGTGGGTCACCGAGCCGACGCTCCGCCTCCTGCTGCGCCTGTCCGGCCCCAGGCACCAGCTGTGCGAGCCTCCTCAGATCCACGAGTCGTACACCTCCGGGGCCACGGAGAACCTGCTGGAGAAGTTCCGTATCGCCCTGAAGGACGCCCGCGACACGGCGATCGAGCAGGGCGACACGGTGACGCTGGAGTACGTGAAGGCGATGTACTCCAAGTTCGTCTCCACCATGGGGGAATCGAACTACAACCGGGAGCTCTACCGCCCGGACTGGATGCACCTCATCCGAAGCCAGGCCTTCGCCAACCTCTGGCTCAAGGCACTCAAGGCCCATGACGAGGGCCTGGCCGTCGTCCGGGCGATGGGCACCGACGAACTCCACGTCATCGGTGACTGGCGCCGTGTCTTCCCCGAAGGCCGAGCTGTTACCGAGGTCAAGGTCAAGGACACGTACACCGCCGGAACCGACGCCGCTGAGCACCAAGGCGAGGGGGAGTAGTGCCGCAGAAGAACATCGACTTCGGACGGTTCGGCGCCCAGGGCATCAAGGGCAGCGACGCCGTCGCGCGCAAACTCGATGAACTCGCGAGCGGCATCGCCACTCCCGTGACCGCCAAGCGCGGCTGGATGGCGCGCCTGCACTACCTGACGAAGTCGACCCAGACCCTGAAGGCCGCGCAGGACGCCGGACTCACCGTGACCCACCGGACGCTGAAGGCCTGGCTGGAGGGCAAACGCCGCCCCTCCAAGACCAGCCTGGAAGGCATCGACCAGGCGTACCGGACGGTGCGCCGTCACAACGTCGCCCGCCATCTCCTCAGACGCCTCAACCGCGACGGACGCGGCACCCGGGTGGAGATCCACCCGCTCAACCAGTCCCAGGTGCCGCAGCAGCTGCAGCGCGTGGTGGAGTACCGGACGATGAACGTGCGCCGCTGGGACCGCATCGTCGGCTCCTGGGCGGCCGGCGACCATCAGGGCCTCGACGCCGCGTGGCAGGACACGATCGTCGACCTCGGCTCGCAGTGGGGCCAGTACGAGTACGTCACCAATGTCGGCTTCGCCGCATAGAGCCCGCGCCGAAACGTGGTCTTCGGCGCCTGCTGGGATGGCGTACGGTAGGGGACACCGACGCGGGGTGGAGCAGCTCGGTAGCTCGCTGGGCTCATAACCCAGAGGTCGCAGGTTCAAATCCTGTCCCCGCTACTGCCGAAGAAGCCCGGATCTACACGATCCGGGCTCTTTCGCGTTCCTGGACGATACTCACCGCGCCATCTGTTTTCTCCCGCCTGGCGCCGCCGCCGTGTCGGCACAGGTCACCATGGATACGCGGGCGTGTCGGGGCCGTGATCCCCTCAGCGGCCGCTCAGCCCTGCACACAGTGAAGAAGGCGGTGGGGTGTGGTCGGCGTGGCAGCTTCGGGGACCGGGAGTGGCAGGTGCGCGGACTGAGCGTCGGCACGACCTCCGCGCCGTCCGCAACTCGATGGGCTGCACGAGAGGCCCGGCACTGATTGTCGTACGGTTCGGACCTCTGCGAACGAGGCTGGTAGGAGATCCGCTCCGGTCGCCGCCAGGCGAGCTGGTCGGCCTCCTTGGCCGTGCCCGGCCGACTGCCGTCCGGCAGACGGACTACAAGTCCACTGGAAAGTAGTCGCCTTTGTGGAGATTGCAGATCCAGTGGGCGAGCTGGACGTTGAGCAGCGTGTGCTCGCCCCCTGCGGTGAGCGGGATGCGGTGATCGAGGGTTGCGCACCACATGTCGGGCCAGGCCCGTTCACGCTCGACGGCCGTCTTGCATATCTGGCAGATCCAGCCGTCGCGTTCGTACACCGCGAGAGGATCCAGACGCTCGACGGTGGCTTCCAGGCCCAGCTCGCGCATCCGGGCGGCGTAGCTGCCGGCCGCACGCGACACGCGCTGCAGGCGCTCGGACCGGGCTGCGTAGGCCGGTGTCCACAGCCGAGGTACGGACTCCTTGCCGCATACGAAGGCTGTCCAGGTGTACTCCTGGTCCGCCTCGTCCACATCACGGATGATTTCCGTGTACCAACGCCACGTCCCGCGCTCTGCCTCGAAGGGCCCGAAGGTGTCATCCAGTGGCTTCAGGCCCAGGAAGGCCCCCAGGATCAAAGACGTCGGGGTCCACGTGTGGTCGGTGACGTAGTAGAACGCCGCGCCGGTCTGCACGTGGACGGACAGCGCCACCTGCTCCAGCTGCCAGCTGCTGCCCCTGTGCGGTCTCACCTGCCAGGGGATGGCGTAATCCGGCAGATCGACGGCGCGGTGGACGGCGACGACGGAGCCGTGCCGTTCCACCACGTCGCCCGGCTTGGGCGAGTAGCCCTGGATCTCATACGGAAGGAGCGAGTCAGCAGGCAGAGTGCGAAACGCCCGCGCAGGCCGGGCGCCTTGAGGATCGGGTGAGAACACGGGCGGCCGGGTGATTTCCCCGCGCTCGATGCGGCGGTTGAAGCGCCGATTGAGAGTCAGATTGCAGCGGGGCGAGCACACGTGCCGGTCGCGGTGCTTCCAGTGCGCCCTGGCCGGGACCGGCTCCCCGCAGACTTGACACGGTTCTCCGCCCTTGGCGCGCTCGCTGGCCTTCAGTTGCTCATCGCGCCAGTCCCAGTAGGCGTTGTCGTTCCCCACCCGGCCCCCTCTCCCTCGGCCACCATAGGTCACGCCGGTCCAGCCGTACGGTGTGGTCCTGATGACTTGCCCCGTGAGATGACCACCGTGTGGCATGCGCCCGGCCTGTACGCACAGTGATTGCCCGACCGTGAGCCTCACAGCAGGGAGACGCTAACTGGCGTAAAAAGGGGAGCTGTTGCTTTGCGTCCCTCTAGGATGACTGCCTGCGATGAGTGCTCAGGCGTCTCATCCGCACGCGTAACGCCCGCACGCCACACCCCTGTCCGTCGCCCGGCGGAGCGGGGAAATACGGAGCAGCTCGACCGTGCACCTCATCCGCTTCTCCGCGTGCGGGTTCCGCTCGCTGACCTATGTGCAGGACATCCCGGTCAGCAGCCCGACGATCCTGGCCGGCCGCAACGACGGCGGCAAGAGCGCGGTCCTGGCCGCGCTGGCCTTCTTGCTGGGCGAGCACCGTCTGACGGACGAAGACCGCACCTATCAGCAGGACGAGGGCGTCAAGGGGCAGCGCTGCGCGGAGACATGGGTGGAGGGTGCCTTCCGCCTGGACACGGCCGAGCAGGCCGCAGCCGCCCCCTTACCGGCCGAACTGCGCATCCGGCGTCGCTCACGGGCCGGTGAGGCGGCGTGCTGGGAGTTCTTCGGATCGCAGCCCGCCGACAGCCGTCTGCAGGGCCTGGGCCGGCTGATGAAGAAGGACCTGGCCGAACTGGTCGCCGAGTTCGGACTTGCCCCGTCGGGCATGCTGAAGGAAGACCTGCTGGCCGCGCTCGCCGCGCACGCCACGACCGTCCCGCAGACCGACCAGTGGCAGCCGCTGCCGAAAGACCTTGAGGCACGGCTGCCGCGGCTGCTGGCGTTCGGCGGTAAGGACGAGAGCCCGGACGATGCGGTGCGCACCGCTTTGAGCAGCTGCTACGAGACCCATCTGGAGGACGAGACCCTCCAGGGACAGGTCCGGGAGATCGAGAAGGAGATCACGCAGCGGCTGGAGAAGGAAGCGGACTCCCTGTGCCGGCACATCCGCCAGCACTGCCGTGAGTTCGTCGGCGTGGACGTCAAGCCCGAGGTCTCCTTCAAGGGCGGCTTCAAAAGAGCGCCGCTGGAGGTCTCCAAGGCCGACGGCGAGCCCGTGGACCTGACCCGCTCGGGCCAGGGCAGCACCCGGCGCATCGCCCTCGCCGTGTGGGAGTGGACCAGCAGCCTCCTCGAGAGCAGCGAACTCGCAGCGACAGGCGAGCAGGACGAGCCGCAGCCCACGCAGACCATCGTCGTCTACGACGAGCCGGACACGCACCTCGACTACCGCCACCAGCGCACCGTCATGGACATCATCCGCAAGCAGTGCGCTCTGCCCCACGTCAGCGTCATCGTCGCCACCCACTCGATGAACCTCATCGACGGCGTCGACATCGCCGACGTCGTCCACCTCAAGCTCAGTGACAGCGGCCGCACCCTCGTCGAGCGCCTCGACGGCGACACCCACGACGGCATCGACTTCCACCTCGGACAGATCGCCGCCGCGGTGGGACTGCGCAACTCCGTCCTGCTGCACGAACGCTGCTTCCTGGCAGTCGAGGGCCCCACTGAGCAGCAGTGCGTGCCCCTGCTCTTCCGCCTCTCGCAGGGACTGCCCCTGCAGGCGGCCGGCATCACCCTGTGGGCCTGAGACAACAACGAAGGAGCACTCCACCTTGCGGGCTACCTCGTCAAGCACCATCGCACCGTCATGCTGATGGTCGACGCCGACAGCCGCATCAATAAGCACTTCAAGACCGAGAAACTCATCAAAGCCGGCCTCGACCTCACCAAGCAGGTCGCCTACGTCGGCGAGAGCGAGGGCTACAACGAGTTGGAGGAGCTCTTCAGCGACCTCCAGTGGGCGGCCGCCGCCAACGCCCACTGGCCCTGCCCCCAGGGCCAGCTGTGGAGCGCCGACGACTTCACCGAACACCGGGGTGGCAAGTTCAGCGAGCGCATCCTCTACATGATCAAACAGCGAGCCGCAGAGAGCAGCCCCAACGGCAAGGCCGACATGCTCTACGCACTGGTGTCCATGCTCACCACCCCCGAAGAGGTCCCCCAGCAGCTACGGGACATCTTCACCGAGGTGCAGGCCCTTGCCTGTTGATCTGCTGCTGCGTTCGCCGCTGCAGCATGCGCTCCTTGCGCTGCTCAGTGGTCGGCGCCGTCCAGGCGTGCCATCCGGCCTCCGCAGTCCATTGCCGCGCGTGCGCGCGGGCTTCGATTCCGCACCACCGGCAGCCTCCGGGCGCCACAGTGTGCTCGGTCCTGGCAGAACGCGATAACGACATCGCATCCTCCTTCCCCCACTGCTTATCTTGCCTCCTGCCACTGACAATCAACCTGCGAGCCGCGTCCGGCTCCGCCACCCGGCGGCGCATACGAAGAAACCTTTCCCTCGCGTGCCACGCCTCCGAAACAAGACCGTTTATCGGGAAAACCGCCCGTAGCTCCCACCACTCTGGTTACGGTCTGTGCCCATGAGGTTCCTGCACACCTCGGACTGGCATCTCGGCTGCCGGTTCCACGGGGAAGATCTGATCGACCACCAGCGCAAGGTCCTGGACCACATCTGCGCCACCGCCCGCACCCAGAAGGTGGACGCCCTGCTGATCGCGGGCGACATCTACGACCGTGCCATTCCGAGCCTGGACGCGGTACGCCTGTTTGACCGGGCTCTGCACCAGCTTGCCGACCTCGGTATCCCCACCGTCATGATCAGCGGGAACCACGACTCGGCCCACCGTCTCGGTACTGGCTCCGGCCTGTACGCCAAAGCCGGCGTTCACCTGCGCACCGATCCCGCCGACGCTGCCCGCCCCGTCCTCCTCGACGACGAGCACGGACCCGTCGCCGTCTACGGAGTGCCCTACCTCGAGCCCGCCCTGGCACGCACCCAGCTGGACGCCGAGACAGCCTCCCACCAGGCCGTTCTCACCTCAGCACTGGACCGCATCCGCGCTGACCTCGCCACCCGACCAGGCACCCGCTCCGTCGTCCTCGCCCACGCCTTCATCACCGGCGCCACCACCAGCAAAAGCGAACGCGACATCAGCGTCGGCGGCATCGCCCACGCCGGCGCCGACCTCTTCGACGGCATCAACTACACCGCCCTGGGCCATCTCCACCGCCCGCAGAGCGTCAACGACCGCATCCACTACAGCGGCTCCCCACTGGCCTACTCCTTCTCCGAGACCAACCACGCCAAATCCCTTACTCTGGCCGACCTGCCGGCCGACGGCGCCCCCACGATCACCCGCCACGACATCCCGGCCAGCCTCCACCTGCCGCTGGCACGGCTGACCGGCCGCATCGAAGACCTGCTAACGGATCCCGCACACGAACCTCACAGCGAAGCCTGGCTGCAGGTCACCCTCACCGACACCGCCCTCCCGTACGAGGCGATGGCACGACTCAGACAGCGCTTCCCCAAGACGCTGGACATGCGGCACGTACCCGCCGGCATCCCGGCGCAGGCCACCGACAGCCCCACCTACCGCGAACGGGTACGCGGCCGCGGCGACCTCGACATCGCCCACGACTTCATCACCGCCGTGCGCGGCACCCCACCCACCACCGCAGAGGCAGACCTCCTGCAAGAGGCCGTCGACGACATGCGCGTGCGCGCCCAGGAGAAGGAAACCGTCTGACATGCGTCTGCACTCCCTGCGCCTGCAGGCCTTCGGCCCCTTCGCTCGCCGGCACACCGTCGACTTCGACGCCCTGTCCGCCGACGGCCTGTTCCTCCTGCACGGCGACACCGGCGCCGGCAAGAGCACCCTGTTCGCCGCCATCTGCTTCGCCCTCTACGGCCTGCCGCCTCACGAACGCAACATGCGGCTGCGCAGCGATCACGCTCCCGCAGACCTGCTGACCGAAGTGACCCTGGAAGTAACCCTCACCGGCAAGCGCCTGCAGATCCGCAGAATCCCCGCCCAGAAGCGACCCCACCTGCGCAACAGCGCAGAACTCGTCGACCAGAAGGCCGAAACCTACCTGCACCAGTGGGTCCTCGACGAACACGGACACGGCCAGTGGGAAGGCATCATCAAGTCCCACAAGGAAGCCGGAGAAGCGATCAAATCCCTCCTGCGCCTGACCCGGCAGCAGTTCTGCCAGGTCGTCCTGCTCCCGCAGAACGAGTTCACCAAGTTCCTGCGCGCCGACGCATCCGAACGCCGCATCCTGCTCGGCACCCTCTTCGGCACCCGCCGCTTCGGCCTCATCGAAGAATTCCTCGCCACCCGCAAAACCCTCACAGCCAAGACGCGCGACGAGGCCCGCGCAGACGTCCTGCGCCTGGCCGAACGCATCCAGCAGGCAGCCGGCGACGACCTCGAACCCGCCCAAGACGCCCCCCGGGCCGACGACCCCGCCACCCTCACCGCACCCGCCCGCGCCTGGGCCAGCGCCCTGCACCGCCAGGCCCTCACCCTCCAAGACACCGCAACCACCGCCACCGAGACCGCCGAGCAGCAGCTGGTGCAAGCCCGCATCGCAGAACAGGCCGTCCGCGACCTCCACCGTCTCCAGCAGACCCACCGCACCACCGCACACGACCTCAGCCTGCTCCACGAGCAGACCGCCCACCACGACCGCCTCGCCGACCGCCGCGAGCGCGCCGTGAAAGCCCAGCAACTGCAATCCGTCCTGGAGACCGCACACACCGCCGACCTCAAGCACACCCGTGCCCTGGACGACGGCAGCCGCGCCCGCGCCCTTCTGCTGCCCGAACACGCATCCCTCGACGCCGCCGCCCTCACTCACGCCGCGCAGCAACTGCACGCCGACACCGGCGCCGTCCAAGCGCTGCTGCCCGACGAGGCCACCCTCCAGCGCCACACGGCAGAACTGGCCGCACTCGACCGCGAGCGCCAGCAGCTCACCGAAACCCTCACCGACGCCCAGGAACGGCTCAACACCCTTCCCCAACGCCGCGCCGCCCTGGCCGCACGCCTGGAAGACGCCCGCAGCGCACAGGAGACCAGCCGCGAACTCACCCCCACCCTCAACCTCGTCGAAAAGCAGCTGGAAGCCGCCAGACGCCGTGACGCCCTCGACCAGCAGATCAGCGCCGCCCACAAAGTCCTCAGCCAGGCCGAGAAGGACTCCGAGCAAGCCGCGAAAACGTACATCGACATCCGGCGCCGTCGTACAGACGGCATCGTCGCCGAGCTCGCCGGCCAGCTCGTCGACGGCGAAGACTGCCCCGTATGCGGTTCCCCCACCCACCCCGCACCCGCCACCGCCCAGCCAGGCCAGCCCACCGCCGCCGACGAACAGGCCGCCGAAGCCGCCCACACCCGCGCTCAGCAGAGCGAGAACAAGGCCAAAGAGACCCTGGCCCACCTGAACGAACAGGCCGCCACGGCACGCGGTGAAGCCGGCGGCGACACCCCCCTCGCCGACCTCACCGCCCACCGCACAACCCTCGAACAACACCTCGCCGACGCCCTCTCCCAGGCATCTGACGCCGGACCGGCCAGCGAACAACTCGCCCTCCTGGAAAAGGAGCAGGCCGAAACTGAGCACACCCGCAACACCGCAACCGCACGCCTGGGCGCCGCCGACGCCACCTACGACAGCCTGCACACGCAGCGCGAAGAGCTCACCCACCGCCTCGCCACCGCCCTCAACGGGCACGCCACACTCGCCGACCGCATCACCGACCTCACCCAGCACGCCGGCCGCCTCGAGGCCGCCGCCGCGTGCGCGGCCACCGTGACAGTAACCGCCGCAAGCCGCCACAGCGCCGCCGCTCTCGCGGAGCAGGCAGCCCACGCGGCAGGCTTCACTTCCCCGGCCGAAGCCTCGGCCGCCCGCCTGCCCGACGACGAACTCACCGCGATCGAGAGTCAAATCACCCACTGGCGTGAACAGTGCCTCGTATTGACCGCCCGGCTCGCCGAACCCGAACTGCAGGCAGCCATCGACCAGCCTCCGGCCGACCTCGAGCACGCCGTCACCGAACTGAACACTGCCACCGCAACCCACTCCCGCACGGCAGCCCTCGCCACCCAGGCCGCCGACCGGACAACCGCCCTGGCCACCCTCACCGCTCAGCTGGACACCCACATCCAGCGCCTGGAACCCCTCGAGGACACCTACCGCACCGTCGATCACCTCCACGGCCTCATCAGCGGCGGCTCACCCAGCAACCAGCTCCGCATGCAACTGGAGTCCTACGTACTGGCAGCCCGCCTCGAAGACGTCGTCGACGCCGCCAACACCCGCCTGTCACGCATGTCCCACCACCGCTTCACCCTCGTCCACTCCGACGACAGAGCCGCCCGAGGCGCCAAATCAGGCCTGGACCTCAAGGTCCTCGACGCCTGGAGCGGACACAAACGCCACACCGACACCCTCTCCGGCGGCGAATCCTTCTACGTCTCCCTGGCCCTCGCCCTGGGCCTGGCCGACATCGTCACCGCCGAAGCCGGCGGCCAGGCACTGGACACCCTCTTCATCGACGAAGGCTTCGGCACCCTCGACGAAGACACCCTCCACCAAGTCCTCGACGTCCTGGACTCCCTACGCGCCCACGACCGCACCGTCGGACTCATCAGCCACGTCCCCGAACTCCGCCGCCGCATCACCCAACGCCTGCACATCTCCAAGAACATCGACGGCTCCACCCTCACCCACCTGACCGAAGCGGCCGAATGACCCCACGACGGACGCCGGACCCGCCCTCGCCGACGAAACGCAAGCCCCACGCCGCGCACACTCACTGATCTTCAACCTGCCGTCGGCCCAAGGCGTAGCCACAACCGCCGGGGCTGCCTGTACCCCTCTCGGCCCCGCCGAGAAAGGCAGCCCCACAGCGCTCCCGCGTCGAAAGCCGCCCATCCCTGAAGGCACCCGACCTGCCTCCCAGAAGGAGCGCATCGAACACGTACTGCTTCATGCCATTTCTGCATGTGATCGAAGTGACGGAAACAGAGCACTGCGGTGCATGAGCACCTGCATCGGCCACCGCAGCCGTACCAGAACACGCCAGTCCAGTCCGCATGACAGGAGTTTCCGCAGATCCGAGAACCACTGTCCCGCATGTTCGAACACCGCCGGACCCGTGACCGCATCACGGCGCGTTTTCGAGGCACTGCAAAGGCCTCCGCTGATCAAACCGGCGGATTTGTCAGTGCCCGCTGCTACACCAATTCCCAGAGATCAGACCGCAGTTGGCGGCCTGACGACACGGAGGAGGAAGCAGTGGCGAAGCCGCCCGAGGGCTACTACAAGGTGCGAAGTCATTACCGACGCAAACCCCGCCCCAGCGCGAAGAAACTGAGCGGCTGGTCGATCGCAGGGCTGATCGCGGTAGTGTGGCTATGGAGCCAGCTCATCGGCTTCGGAGAGGCCTCCCCGACAACACCGCAAACCCCTACACCATCAGTGTCAGCGAGCGTGGGCCACTGATGCCCCGCCGCTCGCCCCGGCTACGCCCACCCCGCGGCGGCAGGGAACAGGCCGCCGCCGCGGCCGTCGCCTGCGCCGCACTCTGGCTGCTGGCCAAGATCGCCACAGTCACATGGCAGGCAGCCGTCCGCATCTGGCCATGGCTCGCCGTCCTCGCGGCTCTCGCCCTCGGCTACGCAGCCTGGCGGTTCATCCGTGAACTGCAGGCCCGGAAGGTGCGGGCCCAGACGTTGGCCCGGCTCCGGATCACGCTCGCGCAACTCGACGCCATGGACGACCGGGCCTTCGAGTTCGCCCTACGTGACCTGCTCCTCCGGGACGGCTGGAACGCACGGCAGGTCGGCCGACAAGGAGACCAGGCCGCAGACGTCATCGGCGAAGACCGCCAACGCGGCAGAATCGTCCTGCAGGCCAAGCACACGACCGTCGCCGGCAAGGTCGGCTCCTCAGTGATGTACCAGGTCAAAGGCACCGCAGGCCCCGCGCACGGAGCTGATATCGCAGTCGTGGTCACCAACGGCTCCTTCACCCGGGACGCCAAAACATGGGGCGAACGCCACCAAGTGCACTGGATCGACCGGGACCGCCTGCGCCGGTGGGCCGAACACGGCACGCCCCTGCAAGACCTTCTGCGCCTGCCCACGCCACGCAAGACAGCCTTCCGCCGGGCTGCCTGAAACCAAGCGGAGAAAGCCCGAGCCCCGAGCCGTCGCCCCCTATCCGCATCCGACAACACTGATCATGGGGCGCGCATGGGCTCGCAGCGCGCCCCCGCCAGAGCAGAGACACTGCGCCGCACCCCTGCTGTACGCGAGAATGAACGCGAGTCAGCCCCTCCTGCATGCCGAGGAAACGCGCGATGACCGCCAGTCCCACCGCAACAGAACACCCCGGGCGTCTGGTCCTGCGCACAGACCAGCAGAAGGGCCTCGCCAACACGGTTCGCCACCTGCGCCGCCCGCGCACCCGCGGGCACGCCGTCTCGGCCTGCGGCACCGGCAAGACCCTCTTCGCACTGCGCGTAGCCGAGGAACTCGGCGTGCGGCACCTGGCAGTGGCGGTGCCCAGCCTGGACCTGGTCGCACAGTGGGCAGCGACCGCCCGCGCAGACGGCCGCCGCGAGCCGATGATCACCGTCTCCTCGCTACGCGCCGCCTCCCACCCGTTGCTCGCCGAGGCCGAGGTCGACTCGGCCAACGCGGGGGAGTACCTGGCCTACTGGCTCGGCCGCCACCCCAAAGCGACGGTCTTCTTCACCTACGACTCGCTGTCCAAGATCGAAGAGGCCCAGCACTCCGCGATCTTCCCCGCCCCCCTCTTCGGCCTGCTGGTCGTGGACGAAGCCCACGCCACGGCCGGCACCTGGGAGAAGAACTGGACTGCGCTGCACGACAACGAGCGCATCCCTGCCGAGCGCCGCCTCTACCTCACCGCCACCCCCTATGTGTGGGACGCCCCCCGCCTGACCGAGCCGCCCACCACCAGAGCGCAACCCAAGCGCACCACCGCCACCGCACCCGCCTGGGACGACCCAGCCCTGCTGGCGACCATGGACCAGCCGCAGATCTTCGGCCCCCGCCTGCACACCTACTCCCACGCCGACGCCATCGATGACGGCGTCCTCGCCGACTACCAGCTCGTCGTCCCCACCGTCACCGACACTGAACTGCACAACGCGCTCACCGATCCTGAAGCCGGGCCCACCGCGCGCCGCACCACCGCCCTGCACTTGGCCATCCTCAAAGCCATGCGCGAGCAGGACCTGCGGCACGTGTTCGTCTACTTCCAGCAGATCGCCGACGCCGCCGACTTCGCCCGCCAGTTCGCCCACACCCTGCGCACCCTCCCCGACGAACTGCGCCCCGACTGGGCGGACGACGTCGTCGTGCAGTCCATCGACGGCACCCACAGCCCCCACCGGCGCGCCGACACCATCGCCCGCTTCAGCAACGCCGAGCGAGGCGTGCTGGCCAACGCCAAGGTCCTAGGCGAAGGCGTCGACCTGCCGGCCGTCGACGCCGTCGCCTTCGCCGACCGCACCGCCAGCGTCCGCCGCATCGTCCAAGCGCTCGGCCGCGCCCTGCGCAAACCACCCACCCTCAAGACGAAGACAGCCAGCCTCGTCATCCCCGCCTACATCCCGCCCGGCACCGACCCCACCGACCTCCTCGGCACCCCCTACGAAGCCCTCTGGCTGGTCACCGCCGCCCTGCGCCACCACGACCAGACCATCGCCGCCCGCACCCCCCGGGCCAAGAACCAGCATCCCGCCCGCGACTCCCACACCTACATCACCCGCCGCTTCCGCTTCGACCACACCCTCGACCCCACCGCGATCGCCCGCGCCCTCGACCTGCTGGTGTGGCCCTCCAGCGGCTCCGTCCTGTCTGCTCCCCGCCGCGCTGGCCTAGCCGCCGCCATCCGCTACCAAAGCGAACACAGCCACCTGCGCGTGAGCGCCGACTACGAGGACGCTTACGGCTACCGGCTGGGGCAATTCATCACCGGCCAACGCACCGCCTACCAGGCAGGCGCCCTCGATCCGGCATGGATCGCCGAGCTCGAGGATCTCGGCATGATCTGGGACGACCACGAGGCCACCTGGCAAGGCCACCTGGCCACCGTCGAGGCCTTCCACGCCGAACACGGCCACCTTGCCATCCCCACCCAACTACCTGGCGGCCAGTTCCTTGCCGACCAGCGCGCCCTAGCCCGAAAGGACCGCCTCACCCCCGACCGCGACAACCAGCTCACAGCCCTCGACCCAGACTGGAAACTCCCCTACGGCCCCGACTGGCATCGCAAGTACCATCTGCTGCGCCGCCACCTGGAAGCCGGCAACCACCCCAGCACGCTGCGCCGCGACACGGTCATCCACGGAGTGAAGGCGGGCAGCTGGCTACACCGCCAGCTCACCAGCTGGCCCGACCTCGCCCCCGGCCAGCGCGACCTGCTCGCTCGCATGGGAATCACCCCCGACCGCGCCCTCCTGGAACAGGAACACGCCGCGGGCAGGCCGAGCACATCGCGGCGGCGCACGTTCGCGCAAACCACCGAGATCCTCGGGCTCTTCGTGGCACGGTGGGGACGCACCCCCGGCGCCCGAGAGTGGATCGAGGTGGACGGCGACCGTGTCATGATCGGTCCCTGGCTCGCCAAGGTCCGCACCAAGCTGAACAATGATCAACTCCCCTCAGAGCAAGAAGAGTTGGTGTCCGCTACCCTTGCCGAGCACGGCATCGATCTGGTCCGTGCTCCTGGGACCATCGGACCATCAAGCGGCTGAGGTTTGGCCGCTGAGCTCAGTGTGACAGCAGACGCGTTCGCCCGCTCCAGGGTCCCATCTCCAGTGAGCGGGGGAGTGGCAAAACTCGAATACTCCAAAGTTTTGGAGACAAGGAAGCAGCGGCACACAGGATTGGCACGGCTCGACGTTCTAGTCGTAACTGACGATCCGTCACCAAGTACCCAGTCGGGTAGGCCAACGCCCGCCGCCCCCTGTTGCTAGCCGAATTAACCTGCACCCCAGTCATGTTGGACTTGAAAAGCGAAGGCGAGTCGGGGAGGAGGCACGATCGCGGAGCGATCGGGACACCGCACCGACGACCCAACTCGATCCGCGGAGCGGATCCGGTCCCGGAGGGACCGAGCCCAGCACCCGCGGAGCGGGTGCTGAACCGACGCGTAGCGTCGGCGCGTCGTTCCTGCGGAGCAGGACGCGCG
>NZ_JBIRHU010000043.1:0-27646 GCF_044328675.1 Streptomyces sp. NPDC017890 | reverse complement strand
GCTCGCCGGTCTCGGTGGCGTCTTGACCAGCCCGTGGCTGCTCGGCGCCGGCTTGTTGGTCGTGGCCGCCGCCGTCGGCTACACCCTGCGGCGGCGCGCCGCAGGCAAGGCCGCCCGGTGTTGCCCGACACCACCGGGTGCGGACGGGCCCGCCGCCCCGGGCGATCACCACCTCGAGAGCGTGCGCCATGACCACCTCGAATACTGAGACCACGCCGACCGACACCCCGATGGGCGTGCGGGAGACCGTGTTGACGCTGCTCGCGCTGGCCGCAGGCGGCCTGTCGTCGCTGCTGATCGTGGCTGCGACCACCAGGGGCGGCCTGGCCTCGATGCAGGTGTTGTTCTGGGCGATCGGGCTGCCCGGCATGCTGCTGGTCTTCGCCATCGGCGGCTACGCCCATTTCGCGGAATACCCGCGGCTGGCCAACCGGATCGCGGTCGGCGTCCTCGGCGGGATCGCGCTGACCGCCGCCCTCGAGGTCGTCCGCTCTGCGGGCGTGCACCTGGGATACCTGTCGGACGATGAGCCGACGATGTTCGGTGCGATGATCACCGGCGCCGACCACATGGCCGCCCCGACCCTGGCTTCCTACACGCTGGGAATCGTCTACCACTTCTTCAATGGCATCTCTTTCGCGCTGGTGTATTCCATCGTGTTCGGCCGCACCCGCTGGTGGGGTCCGGTGGCGTTCTCGGTGTTCGTCGTGTGGGTCGGCATGATGCTGTTGCCCCCGATGGCACCCATGCTCGGCGCGTTCGGCACCGGCAAATACGCGAGCGCCTGGAACCCGTACGTGGCCGACACCCTGCTCGCCCACATCGCCATGGGCCTGGCACTGGCCGCGGTGATGCACGGGCTGGCCCGCGACCGCGGCCTGCTGCTGGCACCGCGCACCCTGCCCGGCGTGCACCATCCCCCGGCCCACGCCCACCCGAGCACCTGAACTACCCCCACCCCACCCACGGAAGGCCCGTATCCTCCGATGACCCCTTTGCTGCGTACCCGCCGCACCGCCGCCGCCGCGCTCGCGCTCACCGCCGCGCTGATGCTCACCGCCTGCAATAGCACCGACAACTCCGCACCGCCCGCCCCCGGGGCACCCACCGGCACGAGCGCACCCGCCCAGTTCACCACCGTCTCCGGTAGCACCGTGAGCGTGCCCGGTGAGAAACCGACCGCGGTGTTCTTCTTCTCCGTCGGCTGCGGGGCATGCGTCGGCGGCGCGAAGGCGCTCGCGGGTGCGGCCGAAAAGCTCGGCAGTGCAGCGTCGTTCGTGCTCGTCGACATGAATCCGGGCGAATCGGCGCAGACCGTCACCGGGTTCCAGTCCGACACCGGCACCCAGGCGATACCCGCCGTGATCGACACCGGCGCAACCCTGACCACACGGTATTCGGTGGCCGCGTTGTCGACGCTGCTGGTGATCGACCCCTCCGGGAAGGTGAGCTACCGGGCCACCGACCCGTCCACCGACCAGATCACCGACGCACTGCGCAAGGCCGGGGCCGCCTGATGGGCGGGCTCCTCGCGCTGGCCTTCACCGCCGGGATGCTCGCCCCGGTCAACCCGTGCGGATTCGCACTGCTACCCGCCTGGATCACCCACACACTCGGCGACACCACCACCGCGCCCCTGCCGATCCGCATGGGACGTGCCCTGCGCGCCGGATCCGCGCTCACCGTCGGATTCGCCGGCACCCTGGCCGCCGCCGGCCTGGCCATCAGCGCCGGAGCCAAGATATTGATCAGCGCCGCCCCAAGGCTCGGCCTGGCCGTCGGAGTCGTGCTGGTACTGCTGGGCCTGCTCATGCTCACCGGCCGCAGCCTCGGACTGCGCCTGCCCGCCCGCACCCGCCGACACGCCGCGGCGTCGACGACCGCGGGCATGATGGCCGCGGGCGCCGGGTACGCGGCGGCGTCCCTGTCGTGCACGTTCGGGGTGCTGCTGGCCGTGATCGCGCAAGCCCAGGCCACCGCCGGATGGGGCGGGCTGACCGCGGTGTTCGCCGCCTACACCGGTGGGGCCGCCACGATCCTGCTGCTGGTCGCCCTCGCCACCGCCGCCGCGGGCACCGCACTGACCCGCCGGCTGGCGGTCCTGGCACGCTACGGCACCCGCATCACCGCCCTCGTACTGGCGGCCACCGGCGCCTACCTGATCTGGTACTGGCTACCCGCCGCGACCGGCCACACCACCGGGAACTCCAGCGGATCCACTACGTGGTCGGCTACCGTCAGCAACTGGTTGCAAACCCACACCACCCTGGTCACCACCGTGACCGCGCTGGCCGTGGCCGCCACCGTTGTCGCCGTCCTCGCGCACTACACCCGCACCCGCCGCCGCGGCACCGCACCCGGCTCCGTCGACTGCTGCGCCCCCGCCACGACCCCGATCGAGGAAAGGCAGCAGCAATGAGCGAACGTTACGACACCCTGGTCCTCGGTGGCGGCATGGCCGGTCTGCCCCTCGCGTTGCGCGCCGCCCGCCACGGCCGCGTCGCGTTCGTCGAGAAGGAACTCCTCGGTGGCACCTGCCTCAACCGCGGCTGCATCCCCACCAAAACCATGATCGCCTCCGCCACCGTCGCCCATCAGACCCGCCGCGCCGCCGAATTCGGTGTCCTCGTGACAGGCCCGGTCACCGTCGACCTCGCCGCTGTCGTCGCCCGCAAAGACCAGCTCGTCGACTCCATCCGCTCGGGCTCCTACCGAGCCGTCGAGAAATCCGACGGCATCGACTTCTACCACGCGCCAGGCCATTTCACCGGAGCACGCCGCCTCACCATCGACGGCACCGACCTCACCGCCGACCGCATCGTCCTCGCGCCCGGCACCCGCACCGCCCTCCCGGACATCGACGGCCTGGACACGGTGCCCTACTACACCTCCCGCACCCTGCTCGACCTCACCGACCTGCCCGCCCACCTGCTCGTCGTCGGCGGCGGCTACGTCGGCTGCGAATTCGCCCAGATGTTCCGGCGATTCGGCGCCGCCGTGACCCTGATCCAACGGGCCGAGCGGCTGCTGCCGGGCGAGGACCCCGACATCAGCGCCGCCGTCACCGACGGCATGATCGCCGACGGCATCACCGTGCTCACCGGCACCACCTGCACCCACGCCACCGGCACTGCCGGTGACATCCGAATCGGCTGTACCGGCACCGAACCCGGCGAGTTGAAGGGCAGCCACCTACTCATCGCCACGGGCCGCACCCCCAACACCGATCGCCTCGGCCTGGAACATCTTGGCCTGCAACCGGATTCGCACGGCTTCCTCACCGTGGACGACACCCTGCACACCAGCGCCGAGGACGTGTGGGCCATCGGCGACGTGCGCGGCGGGCCGATGTTCACCCACACCGCCCGCGACGACGCCGACATCGTCTACCGCAGCGCCTACCGCGGACAGGACCGCACCGCCGCCGGTCGCATCGTTCCGCACGCGGTGTTCACCGACCCTGAAGTCGGATCCGTCGGACTCACCGAACCCGCCGCCCGCGCAGCGGGTTACGACGTCCTCATCGGCCGCCAGGACTTCACCGGCGTCGTGAAAGCCCGCGCCATCGGCAACACCCGTGGCCTGGTCAAGTTCGTCGCCGACGCCGCCACCGATGCCATCCTGGGCTGTCACATCGCCGGACCCGACGGCGGGAACCTCGTCCACGAAGCCGTCATCGCGATGACCACCGGTGCCACCTACACCCAACTCGCACAAGCCATCCACGTCCACCCCACCCTCGCCGAAGGGGTCAACACCGCGGCCGGCGGCGTCCACCGCGAAATCGGGGCATAGACACCCCACGAGCATCGCCCGGCTATCGGGTGATGCAGAACTCCGACTGCCCCGGATAACACGCTGTTATCCGGGGCGAACTGGAATCCGGTCTGCGGCGACGCGTCTGCCGCCCTGCGGTGTGCCAGTTCACCGTCACACCAGTACATTTCACGGATCATCGCCGCCGGCGGGCGGCGGGGTCGGTCTGGGCCTGCCATCGCATCAGGGACTCGGCCGACGGGTTCGCGTACCTAGCCAGCGACCGCACCGAGGTGTGGCCGCTCATGCGCATCAGCATCGGCGTGGACGCCCCGTCCTCCGCGGCGTGCGTCAAACGGCTATGGCGAAGTTGATGCAGCGTGAAGGGGCCGCGGGTGAAGTCAGCGGTGTGTGTCTCGAACAATTCCAGCGCCCGGCGATACGACAACCGCCCGCGAAGGGTCGACGGGTCGATATCGTCCACGGCCACACCGGGTTTCGCCTTCCGGTCGGTCAGGAACACCGGCCCCTTCTTCCGGCCCGCCAGCAACCGCGGCAACAGCCGCGCGGTCCCGGTCTGCCACGCGACCACATCTCTTGCCCCGCCCTTGCGGGTGACCGTGCCACATCGGTTCGCCGTGTCCAGGTCCGGGATGTCGAGCAGCAACAGCTCGTCGGCTCGGGCGGCGGTCTCGTACAGCATGGTCCACAACACCCGCTCCCGCAGCGGCACATCCTGCGCAAGCAGCCCGGTGACCTCGTCACGAGTCATCGCCCGGGAATGGTCCGGGGCCACTCTGCGCGGCACCAGCCGGACGACGGGATCGCCGAGGAGCCACTCCTGTGCCCGCCAGTACTCGCACGCCCCACGCAAGGAGGCGAGGCGGACATTGAACGTCTGTGCCGAGCTGCCGCCCCACTTGAAGGTGAACCAGCCACCGACCCGCTCGGCCTCCAGCAGTCCCACATCCGAATCGGCGCCGAAGTCGCGCACCAATTGGTTGAGGGCGACGGCGTACCCGCGTCGGGTGTTGACGCTCGGGATGGTCGACAGGTACTGATCCACCGCGTCCTTCAACCGCACCCCCCGCACCGGCAACGCCCGCACCTGCCCCACTGTCAGTCCTTCCACCCGGTCATTGAAGCCCGATCGGCGCTACCGCAGATAATTTACGGAGTCACCGCGTTCGGAGCGGGGTGAAGCGCCTGGTCGCGATCGAGGTTACCGCAGATAATAGGCCATTGTCTGCGGTAACTCCTTAGCGCCGGATCGGGCGGATATGCTCCTCGACCCCCTAAATCGGGCTGAGGGAGCGGTGCGGTTCGGCTGTGGGGGTCCACCCCTCGGTGTCGCTGCCCAAGCACTTCGAGACGTGGATCGCGGGCTCGGCTCAAGCTGTCATGTCGCGAAGTGGAGAGCTATTTCTTCGAATTATCTACTTATGCAGTAGAACTGGTTCCCGGAGGCACCGGCATGGCGGGTATCGCTATCGTCGATAATCGCGATCCGTAGCGGGTCGGGCCGCACCACCCCTACCCCGTGACGCAGACCGGGGCGGATTCGCGTGGGCGGTGCCGGTGGTGGCCAACGCGAGACCTGCCGGCGCCGGTGCGCGGTTCGCAGGCGGCACACCGCCCGGTTCCGCAGCCGGTCAGGTGTTCGGTGCGCCGTAGACGGTCAACCCGGCCCAGTACTCGGGCCAGGTGTGCCGGTGATCTGGATGCTGTTGCAGGTAGTCGAGTTTGGCGTGACGCAACGCGGCCAGGGCGGTCTCGCCGGCGGCGAGACGGTTCCAGAAGGCGATCATGATCGCGCTGGTGGCCTTGTCGTCGATGTTGTAGAGGCCACCGATGACGGTGGTCGCGCCGCGCAGCATCAATGCCAGGGGAAAGCCTCCGATCTCGATGCCGTCGGGTGCGCTGATTGGGGTGTTGCAGGAGGCCAGTACACACAACCGGGGCACGGTCCAGCTGAGGGCTTGGGCGGCGGTGACCCAGACGGTGTTTCCGTCGGCGTCGCGGAGCTTCTTCGCCTGCCCCCAGCCGTGCTCGTCGGCGCTGCCGTGCACAGCCATCGCGAGCAGAGAATACGGTTGCGCGCCGTCGACGGACATCTCGAGGTCGAGATCCTGGTGTGACTCGACCCGCCGGACTCCGTCGAGGGCGGCGAGCAAGGTGTCGAGCTCGGGCCGGGCGTGGGTGAGAGTGTGGTCGTAGAGGGCCAGCGAGGGGGTCGGGGTCCGCTGTTCGTCGAGTGCCATCAGCGACAGGGCGCTGGTCAGTGAGCCGTGGATGCTGACCAGGGCGTGGTCGAGGACAGCGGTGTCGGCGGTGACTGGGAGGGCGTCGAAAGGGATGTGGAAGAACCCGGTGGGCACGATCATCAGCCGTATCGGTGCTTCCGGATTGGTGGCAGCGAGCAGTTCGATCAACGGCTGCGGCAGCAGCCGAGGGGTGTAGTTCTCCCGCCATTCGAACGTGTCGTCGTCGCCGGGATGCAGGTCGAGGGTCAGCCGGGCGACCTCGACTCGATCGGTGAACTGCTCCGTGGGCCTTCCGGAAATGGAGATGGTGACCCTTCGCAGTAACGGCACCCACTCACCGCCGGAGCCGACTGCGTCGGTACCGCGAGACAGCGGGAGGAGCTGGAGGACGGCGGTGGGGACGGCGGTCAGGCCACGGCGGTCAAGAACAGCGGTGGCGGTGGCGGTGTAGAGATGGGACGAGTCGGCCAGAGCCGACAGGGGGCCGAGGACCGATTCGGCGGCCTTGACTGCGGCGGCCCGATCGACGGCGATCTCGTTGGATCGGCCCCGCAGCCCTCGCCCGTTCTCCTTCCCTTTGGTGTCCTCGTCGGGGTTCGTGCCGCTCAAGTCGACGGTGGCAGAGCCGGCGTCCTGCACGGCCAGTGCCGCGGCCCGGATGTTGGTGTCGACGTCGCGGTTGCGGGCCAACTCGGCCAGAAGCAGGCCCACCCGGTCCCGCCGGACGGCTTCCATGATCAGGTCGGCCGCCTCGTGATCGCCCAGGGTGACAGCCAGATCAGCCGCGTCGGTGAACAAGGCGGCGAACTTTTCCGCGATCCGGCGGCGGTCGATGGTGGTGGCGATGGTGAGCATCAGTTCGGTGACGCACCCGATCCCGCGTAGAAGCCGTCGCAATCGTTCGGTCTGTTCATCCGGTGTGGTCTCGGCCACCGCGCGGGCAGCGGCCATCCACGCGGTCGCCTCCGATTCCGGGGCCAGGCTCACTCCCTCGATACGTAGCATCTCCGTGGCGGTGAGGGCTTCGGTCTCGACCCGCACCCAGTCGATGTCGATGCCTGTGGCGGCGGCGCGCCACCACCACTCCGCTGACAGGCCAAGGGTTTTCGCGTGGGCGACGTAACTCGTTCCTAGATCGAACTCGGCGAGCCGTTCGTCGAGGCGATGACGTACCTCGTCGCTGCCGGCCACCCCATGCCGGACTGCGGAGGTGAGCGCATTCTGGGCCGTTGCCCATTGGTAGGCATTGCGGCTCGCGGTCAGCAGGTCCGTGGTCAACTCGACGGTCGGGGCGTCACCCGACATCAAGGCCAACCGTGCTCGACCGTAGAGAAGCGAGCTGACACCATTTCCGGCGAAACCATCCCACGCCGCTTCCGCCACATCCAGGAGGCCTTCCGCGTAGGCCCTGATCTGTGGATCCACGGCGGTGTCACCCGATCGGACGTAGCCGGAGGTGATGGCCCAGGCAATGTTCCCCAGCCAGGTGATCGCGGCCTTCGAGTTGAGCTGACGGTAGTGCGCCACGCAACCCATCAATTCCTCGATCGACGGCTGCCCCTCGAACATTATCCCGAGATCGTCCTTCAGACGGTTCTGCAGCCGTTGATAGCGGAACTCCTGTGCTCGGCTGAAGTCCTGGAACAGGTCCGCGTTCGCGCTCGCCTGGGTATTGGCATGACGCCGGGCAGTCGAGGACTGCGGGTACTGCGCCGCCAGGTCCCTGGACTTCTTCTCCATCCGCAGTACGGCGTGCACGTCTCGACTGCGGCGGTGCAGATGCCCTTCCAACAGCCAGGTATAGGTGAAATTGGTTGGGTCGGCATCGGCGTATCGGCGGGCGTGTTCGCGGGCAATCTCGACCTGCCGCATCGAATGCTCGACGAGGCTGACGTCGCGGTACGCGTTGCAGAGCAACTCTGCGCGTTTGAATCCGATCTTCTCGACGAGGAAGTCACCCAGAAACGGTGCTTCGCGGAGGATTCGAGGTCGTACCTCGTCGCCGACGATCTGGCGGTCACCCGGCTGAATGTGTGTCAGGGCAGCGATGGCGTCGTGCGGCTGATTCACCCTGCGGAGGTATCGGGCGAGTTGGATTTCCACGATGGCCCGATCGACAGGGTCGCCGTGGTCGCCGAGTTCGGTGAGTGCATGCCGGCAGTTTTCGACAGCCTGGATGATTTCACCTCCGGGCGCGACAGCGGTGACCACCTTCTGCTGCGGGAATCGCAGGAGTTGCGTCCACGCCAGCGCCCGTCGCACGTGCGATCGCGCCGTGTGGGACACGGAGGTGAGGTCGAGCAGCAGTTGTGCGGCGGAGCGGACGATGCTCTTACTCGGGACGCCGGGCGGGAACCCGCCGACGCGACGTTCGTGGATCGACTCCGGGGACAGTGCCAGGGCCGCGGCGATGATCGCGGTCAGCAGGGATTCGGCGCGGTCGGGATCGGTGCCCGTGCGGGCCTGGTCGAGTACCTCCCCCCAGGTGGCGCCAGGCGCGGCGTCGATGCTCACGCGGGGCCGGCCAGCACCGAGAGGGTGAGCACCGGGTGGGTGGCTTCGATGCTCGCAGGCAGGATCGCCTTGCCGGACAGCTCGGCCAGACCCATCTGCGCGGCGGCCTCACCACGATCGACCTGGTACAGCGGAATCCGGATGCGGGCACCGTCGCCGTAGTCGATCACCGCGAGGAGCGTGATACCTGGGTCAGGGGTGCTGCGCAGCGGCAACGTCACGCTCACCGCGGTCCCGTCCGCCACCGGGGTATCGGATACAGTCAGCGACAGTGGGCCGACCGCGTCGACGCCGAGGATCGCGGTGACCAGGTCGGGGTCGGTCACCCGCACCTTCCATAGCCGGCCCTCGTCGGCGGTCGCGGCCGCGCGGGTCGAGGACACCAGTCCAAGTTCGGCGGTCCAGGTCGCCAGGACATCGGCGAGGGTGTCGTCGTCGATCCGGGCGTCCCCGATGGCCTCCTGTGCCTCGACGATCGCGCTGGCCCGGGTGAAAGCTCGCTCGGTCATCGCCAGCAGTTCCTCGTCGGAAGGCATCAGAGTGTGGTCGGGGTCGTCGGCGTGCAGCTCGGCGTCGATCAGCGCCAGCAACGCCTCGGCCTCGGCAGCCAGACGTCCGGGGTCGTTGTCGAAGTTCGTCATCGTTGTCTCTTCCTACTTTTTAGAGGGTGGGGGCGTCGGGTGCGGTCGACGGTCGATTCGGGGCCAGCTCAGCCAAGGCGGCCTGCAGTCGGGTCTTGAGCCACGAGCTGAGCTTCTTGACCTTTGACAGGCTCAATCCGGTAACGGCGGCGACCTGCTCGAGGGGCCGGAGGTCACCGTCGTCGAGGTCAAGCAGGGCCCACAGGTGGGGGCGCTGTTCAGCGTCGGGGTAGGAGTCGATCACGACTCCGATGTGGACACGGATCTCGGTGGAGAACACCACTCCCTCGGCGACGTCGCGGGTGACGTGGTCGGACGAGAGGTCGTCGAGGGCGATTTCGAAGCCGGTGTTGACCCCCAGAACAGCCTTCTGTGTCTGCCGCCGCCGATACAGGTCGATGTGCCGATTGGTCAGCACGCGCGTGAGGAAGGCCCGTCCGTTGACCGGTCGGGTGAAGGTGTATCCGATGAGCTTTACGTATGCGTCCTGGGCGAGGTCCTCGGCGTCGGCCCGGTTGCCGCGGGTCAGCTTGAGCGCGTGCGTCATCGCGAAGGCGAGGAGGTCCCTCTGCGGCTCTCCGACGAGTTCGATGTAGGCGCGGTCGATCTGCGAATGCTTCCCCGTCCGGGGAAGCACTCGGGGGAAACCTGACGTCGGGTCTGGCTGATGGGGGTCGTCCATGTATCCGCTCCTCCGTACGCCCACGCTGTTTCTGCGGGGTCTGTGTTCGATGTCGGTCGCTTGCGTGGTGTGTCAGTAGTGACGGATGAATTATGAACTCGGTTCGCCGTGTGCATGCCGATTCACCGGCACTGCCCCTGGCTCTCCAGGTATTGACGACTGATGCCACGTTCGGGTTCGCGACGGGGATGGTGCGTAAGAGCGGTTGCTGCGGTGTGCAGCACGGGCGGACCGGTGCACGGCCCGGGCCGGTCGCACCCCGCAACAGAGTGCGACCGGCCCCGGCGTCCGGGGGTCTTACTGCCGGGTCAGCACTTGTAGCCGGTGTAACCCTGGTTCTCCCAGGGGCGGACGGACATCAGAAACGCGGAGCACCAGCCGCGGTTGGCGTACTGGCGGGCGATCAGCTGGTGGCCCTTGGCCAGCGCGGTGTAGCTGACGTTGATCTGCCAGGGCAGGCCACCGGGGAGCTTCGGGGCGCGGCCGTTGCCCAAGTCTCGGGTCTCCTGCTTGTCGAGGTAGATGACGCAGCGGCCGTCACCGCAGCGGGGGGTCGCCGCCGAGGCGGTGCCGGTGGCGGCGAGGGTGGCGCCGAGTAGCACCGCGACGGCGATGGTGGCGAGGGTGATCCGCTTGACGATGGTGGCCCACAGGGTGGGTGCCGCGGTCTGTGCGGTGGCGGTGGTGGTCATGGTCTCTCCTGCCGGTGGGGCCTGCTGTTGGCGGGCCGTACATGCAGTGGTGACGAGTGACGGTGCCGTGCGGTTCGCGCAGCGGGAAGCCCACCGCCGTCATGAACACCGATCCGTGCGCATCCTGCGCTGAGCGACACCCGTTGCGCGCCTTGGTGCGATCTGTGTCAGAGGCTGCCTCCGGCAGCGGGAGTCCGTCGGCATCGCCTGACCGAGGTTCCCGCAGACGGATCACCCCGCGCGGTCCGCGAACCTCAATCGAACCCTCACTCGTCCTTTCCTGCATGGGCGACGAGGACGAACGGGGAGAACAGCGATGACCAAACGCAGCCGTGAATGGGACACCGTGATCAAGGCGATCGCTACCGCAGGGTGGTCGTACCGGCCTTGCAAGCACGGTCTCTACGTCTACCCGGCGGACCGCGCACTCCGCCCGGTCACCGTGGCCGGCACCCCGGGTGAGTTCCGGTCACTAGCTAACACCCGTGCGCAGCTGCGGCGCGCGGGGCTGGCCGGGATCTGACTGGTTGGTCACCGGTCAGATCCCGAACCCGACCGCCAGCTCGGCCGTCAACATCGACGACGGCCTTCGGTCGTCGCCCGGGGACAGCCCGGGGACAGCCCGGCCCCGCGTCATTCGACCGCGCAGCGGGGTTTCCACCGTCTACACCCCGCCTTCCGTCGAACGCGGCACGAGAGAGGACAAAACCCGTATGATCCCCATGTTCCATTATCGGATCGCCGATCCTGGTAGTGACGATTTCAACCAGTGGAAAAAAATCCGGACCCAGTTGTACCTCGAGGCCGGGTTCATCGAGTCCGACAGCATAAATCCAGGCATCGGAGTGTTCACCGACGAGTACGACGAACACTCAATCCACCTGTTGGCCTCCGACGCCGCCGGCCAGCCCGTGGGGTGCTGCCGGATGATCGAAGGCGGGATGAACACCCTTCAGGTCACCACGCAGTTCGACCTCCAGGTACCCCACTACTCCTGTGAAATCTCTGGAACAGCGGTGTTCGAGCCATTCCGCAAGACGTTCGCGACACTCGGCTTCTACCGCGCCCTCATGCATCTCGCAGAAGAACGTGGTTACGAGTACGCCTACATGGAGGTCGAGGAACCGTTCCTGGCCGCGCTTGAGGTCCTCGGACTTCCGGTGGAAGTCGTCTCGGAACCGCGGTGGGTATACAACACCTACAACGTGGCCGCGCTCGTCAGAGTCAGTAGCATCGCCGCATCCCTGACCGAGGCCGATAATGCTCGAGGAGGAACCACATCGTTCGGTGAGTACTTCCGCCGGCCGTTCACCTGGACGCTCGCCTCGCATGACATTCTGCCGCCCGCCCACACCCGCGTTCGTCATGATGTCTGAGTCCCCGCTGTCGCGGAATCGCGGCCTGATCTCGGATTCCGAGCAGAATCGACTTGCCGGGGCACGGGTACTGGTGGCGGGTGTCGGTGGTGTGGGAGGACGGGTCGCTGAGACCCTGACTCGACTCGGAGTCGGAACACTCGTGCTTGCCGACCCGGACACCTTCTCGGTCACCAACCTCAACAGGCAAGCCGCTGCCACGACCGCCACATTGGGCCGAAACAAGGCCGAAGTCGTCGCCGAACTGTGCCGAGGGATCGGCACCGGCGCGATCGTGGAGGTGGTTCGAGAAGGAATCACCCCGGACAATGTCGAGGACTTGGTTGCCTCGTCGGACTTGGTGATCGACGGCACCGACTACACCGTTCCCGATGTGGGGCTTCGGCTGGCTCGAACGGCACGCGGCGCCTCCGTATCTGTCGTTCTGGCCGTCGAGATCGGATTCGGGGTGTGGCACACAGTGATCCCTCCGGACGGAAATCGCTTCGAGCGGCTTCTCGGCTTGGCCCCCACCGTCACCTTTGATGACCTGGCATCGAGACGAGTCAGTGTCCCCCTCTGGCGGTGGGTATTGAGCATTCCCGCCTACATCGGTATGGACGTGCTCGCCCACGTCGAGCAGGGGCACTTGGAAGCGCCCGCTGTGGCTCCGGCCGTCGAACTCTCTGCCGCGGTGGTTTCGACGACAGCCATATCGCTTCTGGTTGGCCGACGCCCGCCGGCATCGGCTCCGCGTGTCCACCACTTCGATGCACGGACAGGCAAGGCGAAGACATTGCGCCCGTCGCGGGTGCGCTTCTATCTTTCTGCGGCCATCGCCTCGATTGGTCGATCGGTCGGCTGAACAAGGCGGTTGTCGTCGTGTTGTTTCGATGCCGGGGACGGCTTTAACTAGTCGAGAGTGATTGGCACACAACAGATCAAGGTCCGCATTTCACCCTTGGGTCTCGATCCATCTGCGGATCGTGACGGGCAGGTCGTCGTCCGTCGTCCGTCGGCGCCTCAGCCGATCGTCGGCGGCGCGAGGGTCAGTGCGGCTACTTCCGTTGCAGGAGTGGGATTTTCGGTCCGTGGTCTCAACCGTTGGAGTGGTGCGGTGGCGGTGACCTGCTCGTCCGGCCGCGGTGGCAGGTGGCGGTAGAGGGTGGATCGGGTTAGCCCGGTTTTGGAGGTAATCTCGGCGGTGGTGGCGCCAGCGTCGCGCAGTTGGAGGGCGTGGGCGAGCTGGGACTCGCTGACCACCGACGGGCGGCCGGTGCGCCGACCCTTCGCTGTCGCCACCGACCTGGCGTGGGCGGCGCGTTCGAGGGTGTAAGTGCGTTCCATCTGCGCGAACAGCGCGAGCAGCACGACGGCGAGTTGGGCCATCGGATCATCCGGGTTGCTCGAGTCGATCCGGATCGGGTCGGCCAGGTTACGGATTCCGACCCCACGCTCTCGCAGGTCGTGGATCAGGTTGAGAGTGTCGCGCACGTTCCGGCCTAGCCGGTCGAGTGTGTGCGTGACGATGACGTCGCCGTCGCGGGCGTACTCAAGTAGTGCGGTCAGCCCGGGGCGGTCGGTGGTGGCGCCGGACTTCTTGTCCACGTAGATATTCGCCGGGTCGATCCCCGCTTTACTGAGGGCGTCGATCTGCCGGTCGAGTTCCTGTTTGGTCGTCGACACCCGCGCATACCCCAACTCCATGCCCGGAGAGTACCGAAAGTTGTTCCCGTCTCGATTTTCCGACACGATGTTTTGGAATTAACTTCTAGGACATCATGAGCTGGGGTGATCCGATCTGGGCCGCCGGCCGCGTGTCCGTCCCAGAACCAAGGAAATGAGACTGTGCGCAGATAGGTTTGCGGCGATTCCTCATGTCGGCGAGATCAGGAAGGATCGGGAAGTTTTCTATGTCAGCCGCAGGACTCTGCGTCGGACGTCGCGGCCAAACTAGAGATGCGGTCATCGCGATATCCGCGCCAATGTCTGCATTTCTGGCAAGGCTCCGCCCCATAGTTTCTCTGCCACTGCGCGAGCTTGTGACTGGTGCAAACCCGCTCCGCCTAGAAGCATTTTGGGTTGGATTCGACTCATTATTCTGAATGTTGTGAGCACTAATAGGTTATGAACAATGTTGTTAGACTTGTGCAATGTTGTATGGTTTTGCTTATGTCTGATGAAAATTTTCTGAAAGTTGCCGAAGCTGCTTCCTACGTGGGAGTTTCCGCGCAGACCCTTCGGCGCTGGGATCGTGATGGAACGCTGAGCGCGGTAAGGCGACCTGGAAGCAATTACCGCTATTACCGCCAAGCTGACCTTGAACCCTTTCGGCTGCAGTACCGACGCGCCGAGGAAGCCGCAGCGAGCGGGGCTGACAGCAGCGTCTTCGCGACAGCGAACGCTGATGTCGAAGCTAACGCATCCCTGCGGGAACCGCAGCGCGAAGCACACCGAGCGGTCCGGGAACATTTCTCGGCCGACAGGAGTCCTGCGATCGTGCAGATTCCGGTCGGCTGCGGAAAGACCGGCATCATGGCCACACTGCCTTTCGGCATAGCCCAAGGGCGAGTCTTGGTAATCACGCCAAACCTTACGATTCGAAAAGGCGTCGCCGACGCCGTCGATGTCACCAGTCCACAATGCTTCTGGACCAAGTTTCGGGTGCTGTCTGACTTCACGGCTGGCCCCTGGATGGCCGTGCTCGACGGACCGAATGCCAACCTCCACGACGCGATCGAAAGCGACTTCGTTGTCTGTAACATCCAGCAGTTGGCGAGTCAAGCCGACCGTTGGCTTCCCCAGTTCCCCGAAGATTTCTTTGACATGATTCTCGTCGACGAAGGTCACCACGCCGCCGCAGAGAGTTGGCAGAAAGTATTCCGTCGGTTTCCCAATGCGAAGGTCGTCAGTCTGACGGCGACACCGTTCCGCTCTGATCAGCAGCAACTCCACGGCGAGATCGTTTACCGTTACCCGTTCACTCGAGCGATGGTCAACGGCTACATCAAGCAGATCCACTCCCGCAACGTCGCGCCGTCGGAAATCTACTTTAACTACTCCGACGATAACCGCCGCCATACTCTCGAAGAAGTCCTTGAGCTGCGAGAAGAGGCGTGGTTCCGCCGTGGCGTTGCGCTTAGCCCCGAATGTAACCGTCACATCGTCGAGACCAGCATCCAGCAATGCGAGCGCATGCGGGCACAAACAGGTATCCAGCATCAAATCATCGCCGCGGCATGCTCAGTCGACCACGCCCGACAAGTTGCCAGCATTTACAACGAGTGCAACTACCGGGCCGCTGAGATTCACTCGGGGATGGACCCCGACAGCCAAGACGCCGTCATCGAACGGCTGCGGCGAGGCCAACTTGACTGCATCGTGCAGGTTCAAATGCTGGGCGAAGGCTTCGATCATCCACGACTTAGCGTCGCAGCCATTTTCAGACCCTTCCGCAGTCTTGCCCCGTACATTCAGTTCGTCGGCCGAGTCATGCGCGTAGTCCAGGAGTCCGCTCCCGAGCATCCTGACAATCAAGGCCACATAGTTTCGCACGTCGGGCTGAACAACGACGCTCGTTGGTCTGAGTTTCGAGAGCTTGACCTTGATGATCAAGCACTCGTTCACTCTTGGGTTGACGGACAGACTGACAACGATGCGGAGGGCGAAAACAGCGGTCCACGCGCCCGCCGGTTCGATGGTGGAATGCTGGTCGACAGCGAGATTCTGACTCGCTTCGTTGAACAGACCTATCTCGACCCCTCCGATGACCGAGTGCTGGACGAGATGCTCGACAAGGACATTGCGCCCGGGCTGAAGTTGGGTGACCTGGTCAGCCGAGACCAGCTCCGTGAACGCCTACTCGCGCAACAGGCAGCTGCAGAAGTGCAAGTTCCGCAATCGATCCCGGTCTCGCCGCAGCGTGCCCGCCAGTCAGCCAAGACCCGTGTCAACGAGCGCACAAAATCAGTTGCCAACCGTGTACTGGCAGATCTGAAGCTGCCACCTCGCGGTCACCAGCTCATGGTCGTGAGTCCGGGTCCGCGACAGCACAATTCCGTCATCGCGATTCGTCGTGTCGCTGCTGCTATCAATCAGGAAATTGGTATGCCCAACGGGACACGCGGTGAATGGTCACACGAACAGATGACCAGCATCTTCGATCGCCTGGACGAAATCGCTGATTCAGTTCGGGATTCACTGAGAATCCAACTCGATCAACGTAACTGAGCCGCAGCGAATAAGCAGATAGGAGTTGAAATGCCCGTCAAATCAGTCCTGCGACACATCCGAGTTGAAACGCCCCGAACAAACCATCAACGTAAATGCGCAGCGCACCGGACTGGCAAGCAGGCGCATTACATACTTGCCGGTGATACCCACCTCGTCATTGTTGAGGACGGCAAGGAGATCAGGTACTGCCCGGGCGCGGCCACTGAGATTCTCGACCGCGCCCGAATAGATCTGGAACTTCTCCGAAAACAACTCAGCGCGCTGGAGTAAGTCGCGTTAACGTATTGACACTCCGCGCTGGGCCGTCGATACCTACCTGGCCGCCCACCAGGATCACCCTCAGACGTGCCACCGTCACCGCGCAGCGCAATACCGGCCGTTCTGGTGTCCTAAATCTGGGTATCTGTTTGCACGAGTGCCGCACCGAGTCTGATCCGCTCGTGCAGCGGAAGGTCAAAGCACAGGCGCCGATAGTGAAAGCGCTGAAGTGCCTTCTAGATCGGTCCGATCCGCGAGATACCGGACCGATCTGAAATTCTCGAGAAAGTACTGATAAAGACCTATTTCTAACAATCTAGATTGTTAGAGACAACGGCTACCGGAGATCGGCACTCGCCTGTTACTGATCTTTCGGCTTCTCCTTATTCGAGCGAGTCGACTACCTTCATGGTCTCGACTGCCACGGTGGTGACACGCTTGATCAGGTCGACGATGTAGGCGGGGTCGTCGTGTTCGTCGCACCAGTCGTTGGGGTCGTTGACGATCCCGGAGGCTTTATCGGTCTTGGCTTGGTAGCGGTCGATGATCCACGCCAGCGCTGAACGCGAGCCGAGCATGTACCGCTCAGCCTCTTCCGGAATCCCTGAGATGGTGACCTTCGGGTTGTAGACGAGCGTGGTGCGGTCGTCTACATTCTTGCCGGTCTCGGGGTCTTTCTTCTTGCCCCACTTCATCTTCGAGACCCGCCACGTCTCACGGTCTTCGGCCGATGAGCCCGTCTTGAGTTGTACGTCAAGGGGATACGGATCGACGCTCTCGTAGCCGACGTGCAGATCTGCCAGGCGACGACCGGCGGAGAGCAACTGCTCGAACCGCTCTCGGGACTCGGGTGTCGGAATGTGCGGGAGCATCTTCTTCAGATCTGACGCGTAAGCCTGGCGATACGCCGGATCGTGCAGCAGGCCGTAGGCATAGAAAAAGATGTCGTCCTTGGTGACCTGGTTGCCAAACGCGTCCCGATAGAGCGCGAGGATTCCGTCAGTGATGTTGTCGATACGGCGGTATCCGTGCTCGTCGACCTGGAGTGTGTCGGAGGAAGCGAGATCGAGCTCGCAGTCCGGAGATTCGTACTTCTCGTAGGTCCAGCGGGGATAGAAGTTGACTGCGCTGATCCCGGCGGCACCGAGGTCCGGTATTGAATCAGTCATGAGGCACATGAACTGCGGAGCAAGGTTTCCTGGATTCGGGATGTAGATTCCGATGTTCCTGTGTTGCGGAGTCGGAAACATCCGGGGCAGCTTGCCTCGCCGATCGTTGAGATCGTCGTCGAAGTACGCGTACTGCTTGCAGAAGGGCCGATAGACGCTAACTCGGCGATGTTCGGACTGATACTGGAGGCGCCGGCCACGCTCAACTTTCGGAATCAACCCTGACGACCAGCTAATTCGCTTGTCGTTGTAGGACACAGTGTCCTTGGCGCCAGACTGAGAGCCGCTCTTCACCGCTTCTTCATAGGCGTCAACCTGCTCGTTGTAGAAGTCGACCGTGCCCTTGATTTTCTCTCCAAGGGCTTCGCGCGAAAATGCGTAAACCCAGGCATCCCTGTTGGTCTTCAATCCACCAGAGTAATCAGCGAAGAAAGTTGTCTCGATTCCCGCGGTCTTCTTGACTGCTATTGGTGTATATGCGCCGAATGCTGCGTTCCTTTGATCGACCCAGTCCCCTTCAGGATTTGGGTTGATACTGGCCCAGTCAATTGTGCTGAGGCTTGCTCCGCCAACAATCGCCAGCTTCTCCTCGCGACTCAGGTAGTCACCGATGTCGCGGTAGTGGATACGGCACGGTCCACTGTGAGAAGGATCCTTCACCGCAATGAGAACCGCAATCGTGGCCTGTGAGCCTTCGCCGAATACCTTGCCTCCCTCCTTTTTCCAGTCGCCGCGCTGGTTTCCTCTCAAGTTGTAGAGGTAGATAGTCGAGTACTCGTCGGCCAGTGACAAGCGAATTCCGTCGGCGGTGTTTCCGTTGATCCACCCTCCATTTGTCACATAGGCGACTACGCCGGAGTCACCGATACGGTCCGTCGCCCACCGGATCGCCCTAATGTACGAGTCGTACAGCTTGCTCTTCAATGTCGCAGTCGACTTCGCCGCGTACGAACTCTGGATGGCGCGGTCGAGCGTGGGATAGGCGCGATTCGCATTGTTTTCGCTGGCATTCGATTGCCCAGCGGAGTACGGCGGGTTTCCGATCACGACGTTGATCGGGGTGGCGTTCTGGCGGATGATGCGATCGTTGTTCTGCGGGAACATCTCGGAGTCGAGGCTGTCACCGTTTTCGGTGATCTGAAAGGTATCGGCGAGGACGATACCCTCGAACGGCATGTATGTTGCGTCGCCGCCCTGATCGACGAGCGCGTGGTACGTGGTTTCGATGTTCACAGCCGCCACATAGTAGGCGAGGAGCGTGATCTCGTTGGCGTGCAACTCGTTCGTGTACTTACGCGCCAAATCTTCGGGGTTGATCAGCCCGGACTGCAGCAACCGCGTCATGAACGTACCGGTTCCCGTGAACGGGTCCAGGACATGCACGTCTTCGTCGGTCAGACCACGCCCGAACGAATCCCGCAAGGCTGCGTCGGCGGCGCGGAGGATGAAGTCGACGATCTCCACCGGCGTGTAGACGATGCCGAGGGCGTCGGACTGCTTCTTGAACCCGATCTTGAAGAATCGCTCATACAGTTCTGCGATGACTTTCTGCTTGCCTTCGGCGCTGGTCACCTCGGTCGCGCGGACGCGGACGGAGGCGTAGAAGCCGTCGAGGCCGGCGGTTTCCGCTTCTAGCCCGGTGTCGTCGAGGGTATCGACCATCGACTGCATCACCCGCGAGACGGGGTTATGGGAGGCGAAGTCGTGCTCTGCGAACAAGGCATCGAATACCGGTTTGGTGATCAGATGCTGCGAAAGCATGCTGATCGCGTCGTCGCGGCTGATCGAATCGTTGAGGTTGTCGCGCAGTCCGGTGAGGAACCGCTCGAACTCCTCGGCGACTGAGGTGTCGGCGCCGGCGAGGAGGGCGTTGATGCGGGTGATCTGCGCGGCGGCGATGTCGGAGACGTCGCCGGCCCAGTCTTCCCAGTAGGCGCGGGTGCCGACCTTGTCGACGATCTTCGCGTAGATCGCTTCCTGCCATTCGGAGAGGGAGAACAACGCCATCTGCGTTGCCATCCCCCCACCGGAGTCTCCGGTGGGGGTGGCACCTTCGGCAGAATCTGCACTGGTGGAAGCGACGTCAGCACTGCTTCCACTGCTACGGCTGCCGTTGTCGAAGCTCTCGCCGACCTCGACGAGGGGTCCGATGCGCCCACCGAGTAGGCGATCGTTGCCCTTACCGTCCTTCTTGTCCGAGGTGGCGTTCAATGCGATGGAGTTGACCATCGCATTGAACCGATCATCATGCGCGCGAAGCGCATTGAGTACCTGCCAGACGACCTTGAACCGGGTGTTGTTCGACAACGCCTCGGACGGGCTGACACCGGCCGGAACCGCAACGGGCAAGATGATGTAGCCGTAATCCTTGCCGTCGGATTTGCGCATCACCCGGCCCACGGACTGCACCACATCGACCTGAGAGTTGCGGGGGTGCAGGAACATCACCGCATCCAACGCCGGTACGTCGACTCCTTCGGAGAGGCAGCGGGCGTTGGTCAGGATCCGGGCTTCCCCCTCTGGCAGGGGGGCTTTGAGCCAGGAGAGTTGCTCGTTGCGTTGTAGCGCATTGAACGTGCCGTCCACATGGTGCACCGAACACGTCAAGTCCAGGTTGGTGGAATCGACAGTGCGCCCGTCATTTTCGCTGCCCTCGAGTAGATCGCGGTAGGCATCGACAACAGTGGGGAACACTTCGGCGACCTGCTTGGACGCGGCGATGTCCTTCGCGAACGCGACCGCGCGGCGCATCGGCGCCGCACCCGGTGCGAAGCCTGTTCCTTCGGGGGTTTCGCCAGCACGCTTGGCCAGTGCATTCCAGCAGCCGATGATCTTCGACGCGTCGTCGAGCCGTAGTTCGCTGTGCACCCCGGCAAGCTGATCCTGCAGCGGCGCTGCCACCAGGGATTCGTCGACGGTCAGCACGATCACTTTGTAATCGGTGAGCAGACCTCGCTCGACGGCCTCACCGAATGAGAGTCGGTGGAACTCGGGACCGTAAACGGTTTCGTCGTCCATCGAGGTGAGCTCGGCGGAATGCTCTTCCGCCTTCTCTTTGACGTCGTCCACGAATATCTTCGGTGTCGCCGTCATGTACAGCCGGCGGGCGGCGTTGAGGAAGTCGGCGTCGTGGACGCGGACGAAGTTCGAATCGTCCTCACCGAACAGCGTGACGCCGGTGGTGCGGTGCGCTTCGTCGCAGATCACCAGATCGAACGGATCCACCCCCAGCTCTTGTGCTTTCGCGACGGTGGGCAGGGACTGGTACGTGGTGAACACCACAGTCAAACCTTTGGCGCGCTTACGGTGCGCCATCTCCGCAGCCAACTTCACCGGATCGGTGGTGACGGGGATCGCGACGTCGTGGATGTTGACGTCTTCGGCCGAGCGGGACACTTTGGTGTCCGAGCACACCGCGAACGCCCGCAGATCCAACTGCGTTTGCGCGGTCCACTCCCGCAGAGTTTGCGAGAGCAGCGAGATCGACGGCACCGCAAACAGAATCCGGGCGTTGCCGCCGTTCTCCAACGCTGCACGTTCGGCAATCTTGAGGGCGGTGAAGGTTTTACCGGTACCGCAGGCCATGATCAGTTTGCCGCGGTCGTTTCCGGCCTCGAAGCCTGCGAAGACGGCGTCGATGGCGGACTGTTGATGCAGGCGGGGTTCGTGACGTTTCGCTTCGGCCAGGTTGACCTGCAGCTCGCCCTGCGGCCAGGCGATGTCCCAGTCGATCGGCGATTCCGCGATCTCGGCCAGCCCGATCCGCTGCACGGGGATTGACTGCCCCTCGAGGGCGTCTTCGGCGTTCTTGCCCCAGCGGTCGGTGGTGGAGATGATGACCCGGTTGGAGAACGGCGTTTTTCCGGATGCGGTGAAGAAGGAGTCGATGTCGCCTTTGGCAAGGGTGTGGGTGGGTTCGTAGAACTTGCACTGAATCGCGGTGAATTCGCCGGTGTCGCGTTCACGGGCGACGAGGTCGATACCGGTGTCGGGCTTGCCCTTGCGGCCCGGCCAGTCGGTCCACCGCCACACCTTCTCGTACTGCTGCGACAGCATCGGGTCGAGCTCGAAGTACCGGACCATCAACTGCTCGAACTTGGTTCCCCGTTCGGAATTCGAGGGTGCTTTACGGAACGCCTCGATGACCTCGTGCACTGAACCCATGAACCCAATCCCTCCGCGACAACAAACGTGCTCGGATCATCCTTGCCCACCCCTCAGTCGAGGAACAGCGCAGGTGCTATTTCTTTTCGCACCTAGGAGACGGCGTACGAATCACTAGGTCTCGTAAGGACGGGTGTGAGAGGCAGCGCTCGACGACTACTTGTCCGCGCGACTGAAACGAGTGAGGTTTCTACGGAGACTGTTGGGGATTGGTCGTTCGACACGCATGCTAGATAGCTATTTCTAACAATTTAGATTGTTAGAGTATTGGTTATGACTGTGGTTGCTGTTGTTAATCAGAAGGGTGGGTCTAGCAAGACCACCACCGTGCTCGGGCTTGCCTCAGCAGCGAGCGCCCGCGGGATCGAAACTCTGGTGATCGATCTCGACCCGCAGTGCAACGCGTCAGAGGCGCTCGGTATCGAGTACCCGCTCGCAGGCAAGACCGCCGCGAATTTACTCGCTCAGGAGCTTCGCGGTAGCGCAGCCGATGCGGTGCACACCTCGACGTGGGACCACGTCAGCGTGATCCCCTCGGATCTGGATCTGGCCGACTTGGACGCGGTCTCCGGGCTTGGAGTCGAACAGCGTCTGCGAGCAGCGCTCGACTCCGACGATCTTCGCCAGCGATACCCACTGGTGCTGATCGACTGCCCTCCCAGCGTCGGCAAACTTGTTTCCAATGCTCTCATCGCCGCCGACACTGCACTGATCGCGACTGAACCATCGTTCATGGCTAGCCGTGGAGTGTCGAAGATTCTGGACGCGATAGAGACGATTACCCGCTACTACAACCCCGGCCTCACCGTCTCCGGTGTCCTGCTCGGCAGGGTTCCGGCGCAGGGTCGAGAAGCTACGCATCGGGCCAGCGAAATTCGGGAGGCGTTGGGAGAGATGGTGTTGCCGATGGTGGTCCCCCAACGTGCTGCGGTCGCCGAAGCTACTGGTGACCATCTCCCGGTGCACAGCGTCCGTCCAGCAGTTCATGAGGTGACAGTTGCATTCGACGCGGCTCTGGACCGAGTGCTCTCTACGGTGACCGTCGCATGAGTACCGCCAAGAAGAAGCCATCCGCGTTCGCAACACCACGAGTCACCGAGACCGCTAGACCCCACCCATTTACTCCGCAACTCGCTCGGGAGGTTGCGGCGGCGCCGCCCACACTTCCAAAGGACGCCACGGTGACCGCTTTCGCGACCCGGCTTCCGCCTGATCTGCAGCGAATGGTCAAAACCGCCTGCGCACAGCGAGGGATCCGCATGCAGGACGCTGTGTACGAGGCGCTTTGGCAGTGGCTCAACAACCAAGAAACGCAAGTACAATCATCGTTTCTAACAAAATAACTTTCTAGAGTTTCTTGGTGTAGCCCATACCACGAAGGCGAAGGCACGCAGGTTAGTTTGGTGATCAGTTGGAACTCGCGGTGCACTCGTCTTGAGTAGGCCACCACGTATCAGGGTCTTCTTCTTGTAGCGAGGTAATGATCTACCCGGACCACCTACCTGCGCTGCGGCGTGGCTGGATCGTGGTCGCTAGTTATCGTGAGCTCCCATGTTTCTGCAGGGAGTAGCCGGGTTGCCTCTTTGATAAAGAATTCCCGGTCGTCGGGCTGCGTGAACCGGAAGGTGGCGTGCTTACGAGCTGCCAGCCAGTGATTGACTTTGGTGCCTCCCCAGGCGATCTGTGGGTAGGTTCCTGATTCGCAGTACTGAGCGAGTCCTCTCAGCATGCTCAGGACAGCTTCATCCGTCACCTTCAAGGTGGCGCTGTGCTTGCAGGCTGCGTAGTTAGTGGGGGGCATCTTTCCTCGTCCTTGGTTGAACGGATATTTTGCAGGTTGCAGATTGTTTCTAACAATAAAGCTTTCTAGAAATTTTGAGTTTTGGAGTATTCGATGCCTGGACCAGGATGCAAGCCAGTTTGCTCTCAGTCCTAAGTACAGTCCTACGTAGTGGGGTTAAGAGGATTATCGAACTGTCCGAGCATCCAGTACCGGGCGTTCTGGATCTGCTCGTCGGTGACATCGGCTTCGGAGCTGAGACCATGCAGAGCCGCGGTGATCTCCACGAGAAGGCTGTAGACGTCGCGGGTCTCGGCTTGAGCCATCATCTCGTCTTCTGGGTGTTCGGCGAGTTCACGGTCGAGGAAATTCAGCGCGTAATGAATAGTGCGGATCAGTGCACTCGGATACTGCATCGGCACGGTAGACGCAGCGCGCAAGTGAGCAGGGTTCGGCTGCCACGGGGGACCGCTCAGGTCAGCAGGCGTCACGGACCGGGTTTTCCTTCTCTTCGATTTTGCGGGCGTCATGCAGTATCCGCCCGACGGCTCCGATGGTGATGTCCATTTCCTCGGCGATGTCCCGGTATTTCATGCCTTGGTTTCGTAGTGACACCACGCGGTCACGGCGGACCTTGGCGCGCTCGAGGAACTCATCCCGTGGTTCGGCGATGAGGCGTCGAGCGGTTCGCTCGGAAGACCCCAGGCGTTCCGCGAGTTCTCGTGCAGTGATGGTTCGACGTTGCTTGGCTCGTGCTCCACCTTGGCTCATAGCGCGTACTCCATTGCTGTGGCGAGATCGAACTTCGTGGCTCGTTTCCGGTTTGCTTCGATCTTTGCAGGTGTCATGACCTTGCCACCTTTACGTCCGAGGTGAGCTTGGCGTGCGCGGTAGGCGGCTTCGTCGAAGTTGCGCCAGATCCATTTACCGATGGAGTACGCGGTCGCCCGAACCTCGACGAAGGGCAGGGGATCGGCGAACTCGGTGTTGACGGCGTGGCAGTGCTGCAGGACAAGACGTAGCCACTGATCGGCGGTGCCGTTCCGGTGATGCCACCACTGGGGGTAGGCCCATTTGCGGGCGGTGTCGAACATGGTGACGTTGCGGCCGAGGCCGGCCGCGCGATCGGGGCGGCGGGGTGCCTGGCGGGGGGTGTGGATGGTGGCCAGTTGCCGCAGCGTGTACGGAGTGGACGGTCCGTAGATGGTTTCCCAGTCGGGGTGAATGGGGTTTTTGGTGAGTTGCCCGCCGTAGGCGAAGTCGCCGCCGACGGAGACCTTGAGCCCGGTCTCGATGCGGTGCGCGTAACGAATGGGGGTCAAGCGGGCGGAGTCGGTGCGGCAGACGTGGTTGGGTCCGAGCCACCAGCCGAGGTGCGCGCGTCCGGAGGGGGACTGGGCGACCCAGTTCGGGGCGGGATGGTCCGAGGGTTTCTCGAAGGCTCGCATCGCCGCATCTGGATGGTCGCAGTCGATGACGATCGAGCCGAGCAGTGCGTGGGGGGAGTGCTCGACGTAACGCATCGTCAGGGCGTCGTCGCGGTGCATCCGGTACTGGCCACGCTCGAGGTAGTTCGTCGCGTAGGGGCGGTGTGGGAGGAGTACCTCGTCAGCCCACTGCGTGTCATTGAGTAACAGTGCCCCCGAGGTGTCCATGGGGACAGCGTGCCGCATCACGATCACTATTCAGGTCGGACACGCCGAGCCATATAGAAAATTATTCGGGTGGGACGTGCCAAGCCATATCAGGTATCCCGGCCCCCCACCCAAAATCCGCGCGCTTGGCCTCCTGCTGGAAAGCTACGTCTACGGAATTTCCCTGACCGGGTCTGGAGAGCATCCGTCTATCGAAGTGGAGCTGCTGAATGTTCGATCTTGCACCGTACGTGGAGTCGTGGATGGAACGACTCGGTAAAGAGCGGCCTCTGTTCCACTCGGAGAGCGACTTCCAGCTTGCGCTGGCAACGGTGATGGCGGATGAGGTGGAGCAGGTTCGGTTGGAGAAGAAGGTGGCCGTCAGTGAGCGGGTGGGCGGACGGTCTCGGCTGGCGGTCGATGTGCTCGGGCGGCTCGGTGGTCGTCGTATCGCGTTGGAGCTGAAGTACCCGAAGAAGCGTCTGCTGGCGGACGTCGACGGTGAGGTGTTCGAGCTTTCTTCTTCGGGGGCGCCGGATCTCGATACGGCGGCAACCTGGCGGGACGCTCAACGCGTCGAACGGCTCATTCTCGACGGAAGTGTCGAGGCCGGGGCTTCTCTGACGTTGACGAACTACCCGTTTTGGAGTGAGCGGAATTCCACGGTGCGCTCGCAGGCGCACGAGTTCCGGTTGTGGGAGGGCCGTCGTGTCGAACCCGGATCGTTGCAGTGGCAGCTCAAGAACGACCGGGTCGGGGAGAGCTTGGGGTTCGAATCGGGGTATCGGTGTTCGTGGCGGGACTACGGCGGTACGCAGTCCTTCGGACTCAGGTATCTGCTTCTGCAACCTTCACTGCGGCGGCAGACGTAGGGAGGGGTGATCAGCGATCTGCACGGACACTGATCGACCCGGTCAATCCGGTGGTCTCGTTTCGCATCGTCACGTGGAGGCATCGCCACAGCGGGGTGGGTGGAAAGTTTTTCGGTGTCGGGTGTCAGTGCCGACTTTTTCCGGTGCTGCGCTGCAGTGCCCGCCGCTGTTGACGAGACAAGGCAGCGGCGGCTCCGTTTTTCGGTGTCGCCTCGGCCGCCGGCGCACGGGTGCGCCGGATGTAATCGGCCAGGAGCGGTGCGAGTTCGACGGCGGCGTCGTGCATGGGGCCGGGGAGTTGACGGTCGATGCTGCGGGGGCCGAGGTTGGCGGTGACCACACGCAGGACGCGGGCGATCAGTTCGGGGGAGTGGGTGACGTGCAGGAGCGCGTCGGCGGGGTCGAACGTCTCGGATGCGGCGCCGGGTCTTTCGGTCGGCTGCACGGGTGGGGCCGAGGGTGCGACGGTCTCCGTCTGCCGGATCACGCGCATTCCGACGACGCCGGCGCGGGCTGCTTTGCGGGCGTTGTGCGCATCGCGTCGGCATTGATCCGAGCACCACACCCGCGGCCGTCCTCGTGTCGGTGGGCTGATCGCGCGGTGACACCACGGGCAGATTCCCCGTGCGCCGCCCTCCTCGAGCAGAGCACCTCGAGCAGAGCAAGATATTGCAAAACCCCGTGGTTTTGGATTCCGCCCGTGCGGTCGGGTGCGCGAGCGGTCGCGCCGAACTCCGCGGGGGAGGCAACGGAGCAAGATAGAAACTTAGGTGCCCTAAGTCGGCTACCGCGGCCTGCCGGCCGCGTCCCGGTGTCCGGGGCGCTGCGCTGGGCAACGAGAAACCGACACCTCGATAACCGTCGACCAGAGAGCTGGCTACGGTCGCTCACGCGCAGAGCAGCTCGACAGAATCTGCCGGTGAATCGGTCACGCGTCGTTTCCGGCATCACATCCGCGCCCGCCCAGCGCGGGGTTTCTGTTGCGAAGCCGCGAGACGCTCCGGCGTGCTCGTGCCGGTGTTCTTCGATTGGGGCCGCCGAGGGTCTCGGCTATGTGCCGGTCTCGATCCAGCAGATGGCGATGTCGGGCGGTGCCGGCTTCCCGATCACCTCGAGGTAGTCGAGGACCATCGCGCGGGCGCGGTCGAGATCGCGGGTTCGGTAGGTCTGGGTCGGGGTGCTGTATCCCTCGATGTGGAGCACCAACCCCGGCGCCCGGGTGCCGGCGCGCCACCACAGTCGGCGCGATTCCCATCGACTGACTTTCACCCGAATTTCTTGCACGCCTTCGAGCATCGCAGCACCTGCCGACAACGACCTACTCCCTGAAAGGGTCCATGGCAACGCGCGTCGCTGTCCGTGACGACCTCACCCAGATATTTCAGACACACCTCTTGCTGAATTTCAGACTGCGGGGGCGTACTTTCGTGCGACGAAATGTTTTTCAGGCGGCGGACGCCGTTCCGGACCTCGGCACCAGGCGATGAACCTGCCGGGCTCGGGTGCCGTTCCCGGCTTACCTCCCCAGTTCTCGACGCCTTCTCATCGCCCGCGCTGCTCTCCTGGCCGTGCTCGCTCGTCACGCGCTTCTGCCCACATCTACCGATCTCTACCGATCTCTAACGCCCTCTA
>NZ_JBIRHU010000042.1:0-28183 GCF_044328675.1 Streptomyces sp. NPDC017890 | reverse complement strand
GGGGGGGGGGGGGTGTCGTCTCCTGTGGGCGAGCCGCCCCCCCCCCCCCCCCCCCCCCCCCCCGCCGCGCCGGGGGGGGGGCGGGGGCCCCCCCCCCCCCCCCGCCCCCCCCCCACGGCGACGAGGGGAAGCCGTACTCTGCGCGCGGGGGCCGCGTGGAGCTTGCCTCCATGACGCGACAAGCAGGGCGGGGATGCTAACTTAGGTTTACCTAACTCGTGGAGCCCTCACGCAGGGAGCAGGGAGGCCGTCATGGCAGACCGTCCGGGACGCAAACCGCGCAAGCCGCACACCGCACAGGTCGTCCGCACCGAGCGGCTGACCCCGCACATGCAGCGCGTGGTGCTCGGCGGCGAGGGTCTCTCCGCCTTCTCGGCGGACACCTGCACCGACCACTACGTGAAGCTGCTGTTCCCCTCCGGGGGCGCCACCTATCCCGAGCCCTTCGACATGGAACGGATCCGCGAGGAGTTCCCGCGCGACCAGTGGCCGGTGACCCGGACGTACACGGTGCGCCACTGGGACGCCGAGCACCGCGAGCTGACGCTGGACTTCGTCATCCACGGTGACGAGGGCCTGGCCGGCCCCTGGGCGAAGCGCGTCCAGCCGGGCGAGACCATCCGCTTCGTCGGCCCCGGCGGCGCCTACGCCCCCGACCCCGCCGCCGACTGGCACCTGCTCGCCGGCGACGAGAGCGCGCTGCCCGCGATCGCCCGGTCCCTGGAGGCACTGCCCGACGGCGCCCGCGCCCTCGCCTTCATCGAGGTCGAAGGGGCCCAGGAGGAGCAGAAGATCGACTCCGACGCGGAGGTCGTCTGGCTGCACCGCGACGACCGTCCGGTGGGCGAGGCCCTGGTCGAGGCGCTGCGCGGCCTGGAGTTCCCCGAGGGCCGGGTGCACGCGTTCGTGCACGGCGAGGCGGCCTGCGTGAAGGAGCTGCGACGGCTTCTGCGGGTGGAGCGGGAGATCGCCCGCGAGGACCTCTCCATCTCCGGTTACTGGCGCGTCGGCCACAACGAGGACGGCTGGCAGGCCTCGAAGCAGGAGTGGAACGCACGCGTCGAGGCGGAGCAGGAGGGCGCCGCCCCGGCCGCGTAGCACGGCAGGCAGGCAGGCAGGCAGGCAGGCAGGCAGCCGGCTTGTACAGCGCCCTGCACGCCCTGTCGCGCCCGGTCGAGCGGGGACCCCGCCCCGCGTGTCCGCACGTGCGCATGACGCCGTGGGGCACCGTCCGCGGCGCCGCCCCGCCCGCAGGAGCGAACCGGCATCCCGGTACCCGCCGCACACGCGCAGCCCGGGGCCGCGCCACGGCCACGGCGCCCCGCCGGGCCGGCCGTGCGGCGCTGCCGCTTCGCGCATCGGTCAGGTGGGGGCACTGGTGCCCCGCGAAGGCGGCCCGCGCCTCAGTCCCCGCGTACGCGGGCGTGCAGGTGCATGTCGTGCCAGCCGTCGGAGTGCAGCAGGGCGCTGCGCTTGGTGCCCTCCAGGGCGAACCCGGTCTTCCGGGCGACCCGGCAGGAGGCCTCGTTGGCGACGGAGTGGGAGAGTTCCAGGCGCTGGAAGCCGATCTCGTCCAGGGCCCAGTGGGCGAGCGCGTTCGTGGCCCGGCCGGCGACACCCCGGCCCCGGGCCGCCGCCGTGGTCCAGTAGGCGACCTCGGCCACCCCGTCGCCGAGCAGGACCTGGCGCAGGGCCACCCGGCCGAGCAGCCGGTCGTCGGCCGCGTCGGCCACGGCCCACTGGACGTCCCGCTCGTCGGCCCAGCCCCGCTGCCACTCGGTGATCCAGCCGCGCACCTCCTCCTCGGAGTCGGCGGCGCGGATGTGCCACTGGTGCATCACCGGATCCTGGAAGGCCGCGTGCACGGCGGGCGCGTCCTCCATACGCCACGGGCGCAGTACCAGCCCGTCGCCGGTGGGGAGCGTGGGCTGCGGGGTGCGGGAAAGGGTGCCTGCGGCAAGGACCGGGCGCGTCAGGTAGGGCATGGGCGCATCCTGCCAACGGACCGGCCGGCGACCCAGCGGTTTTCCGGCGCCGGTCCGTCCTCGTACCCTGGCAGGCGATGAGACGCCGCCCTCCTCCCCCGCCCTCACCCCTTCCGCAGCGCGACGGCATCGACGCGGTGCGGGTACGGCTGCCCGCGGCCGGCGGGCCGTGGTCCACGGTGCGCGAACACCTGACGGAGCGGCTGTCCGGCGCGGGTGCCGGCGTCGTCGACGGCATGTTCGACGCCGGGCTGATCGTCGGGGCGGACGGGCGGGCGGTGCCGTCGGACGCGCCGTACGAGCCCGGGATGTTCGTGTGGTTCCACCGCGAACTGCCCGCCGAGGTGCCGGTGCCCTTCCCCCTGGAGGTCGTGTACCGCGACGAGCACATCGTCGTCGCCGACAAACCGCATTTCCTGGCCACCACCCCGCGCGGCGGCCACGTCACCGAGACCGCGCTCGCCCGGCTCCGCCGCGAGCTGGGCATCCCGGCGCTCGGCCCCGCGCACCGCCTCGACCGGCTCACCGCCGGACTCGTCCTGTTCACGGTGCGCCCCGAGGAGCGCGGCGCGTACCAGGGCCTGTTCGGCGACCGGCGGGTGCGCAAGGAGTACGAGGCCGTCGCCCCCTACGACCCCGCGCTCGCCCTGCCCCGGACCGTACGCAGCCGGATCCTCAAGGAACGCGGAGTGCTGGCCGCCCGGGAGATCGAGGGCGAGCCGAACGCCGTGAGCCGCGTCGAACTGCTCGGACACCGCCCCGGCCCGGACCTCGGCCTGGGCCGGTACCGGCTGGTGCCCGCCACCGGCCAGACCCACCAGCTGCGCGTCCACATGAGCGCGCTCGGTGTGCCGATCCTCGGCGACCCCCTCTACCCCGAGGTGACCGCGCCCGTGCCGGCCGGTGACTTCCGGCGCCCGCTGCAACTGCTCGCGCGGGAGCTGGGATTCACCGATCCGGTCACGGGGCGGCAGCACCGCTTTTGCAGCGGACGGTCCCTCGGCGCCTGGGTGGCGTACGAGGACTGGGCCGGCCGTCAGTAGCCGCGCCACCAGAGCAGGAAGCGCTGCCAGGCACCGCGGGGACGGGGCTGCTCCGGTCCCGGCGCCCGCTGAGGCTCCGCGGCCGTCACCGACACGGGCTCCGGCGGGTACGCCGGGACCTGCGGCCCGGGCCGGCTCTCCGGGCGCGGAATGCCCACGTGCCAGGCGGTGCGCTGCGCCGGGGCCGGGGCGTGGCTCGGCTGCTGCCTGATGTCCTGCTGCGCCTTGGGCTCGAACCGCACCGGCAGCTCCACCAGGTGCCGCGACGCGATCGACGACCGCCACCGCAGTTCTTCCTCGTCGCAGTCGAGCTGGACGTCCGGCAGCCGCATCAGGAGCGCGTCGATCCCGGCGTCGGCGATGGCCCGCCCGATGTCCTGGCCGGGGCACTCGTGCGGGCCGCCGCCGAAGGCGAGGTGGGCACGGTTGCCCTCCATGCTCGCGGCGAGGTCGGGACGGATGCGCGGATCGACGTTGCCCGGTGCGATGCCGAGCAGCAGCCCGTCGCCGGCCCGGATGCGCTGTCCGCCCAGTTCCGTCTCCTGCTTGGCGAAGTAGGCGAAGACGCTGCTGAACGGCGGCTCGTCCCAGAGGGACTGCTCGACCGCCTCGGGCACCGTCATCTGGCCGCCGCTGAGCTGGGCGCGGAAACCCGGGTCGGTGAGCACCACGCGCAGCACGTTGCTGATGAGGTTGACGGTCGCCTCGTAGGCGGCGATGAGGACCACCCGCAGGTGCTCCCTGACCTCGTCGTCGGTGAGCCCGGCCGGGTGGGTGACGAGGCGGCCGGCGATGTCGTCCTCGGGCCTGGCCCGGCGGGCGGTGGTGAGGCGGTCCAGGGCGGCCATGACGTAGGCGTGGCTGGCGTTGGCCGTCTCGGTGCCCTTGAGCATGTCGCGGGCGGCCTCCACCATCCGGTCGTTGTACTCGTCCGGCATGCCGAGGAGGTGGCACATCACGCCCATCGGCAGGTGCTCGGCGAACTGGCCGACGAGGTCGGCGCGGCCCTCCTCACAGAACCGGTTGACGTGGCGCTGGGTGTACCGCTTGATGTGGCGGCGCAGTTCCCGGTAGTCGATGTCGGACATGGCGCTGGTGACCGCGCCGCGCAGCCGCTTGTGCTCGTCGCCCTCGGCGTGGGAGCAGATGGGCTGCCAGGCGATGTGCGGCATGAGCGGGTGGTCCGGTTTGACCATGCCCTCGTTGAGCGGCGTCCAGATACGGCTGTCGCGGCAGAACTGCGCGGGCGTGCTCACCATGTGCAGGTTCTCGGCGTGCCCGAGGACCACCCACACCGGTACGTCGTCGTGGAGCAGCGCCGGCGCCACCGGCCCGTGCTGCTCGCGCAGCTTCTCGTACAGCTCTTCCAGGTCCTCCGCCTCGTTCAACCGGTGCAGACCGCCCGGTCCGAGGCCGTGCGCGGGGCAGCCGGGCGGTGGTTCGAGCAGGGGGTCGCCCGTTCCGGTCAGGGAGTGGCGTTCAGGCGTCACAGTGTCGCTCCGCAACAGAAGTGTGGGTCAAGCGTGTGGGTTCGATGGGGTCGGTCGGCCGCGCCGGGTCAGGTGAGCGCGCCCTTCGTGGCGATGGAGTGCAGGAAGCGCGTCAGCGTCATCAGGACGTCCCGGCTGGAGGCCCGGCGCCGCACGTCGCAGTCGAGAATGGGGATCTCCTCGGCCAGGTCGAGCGCGGCCCGCAGCTCCGCGACGGGGTAACGGGGGGCGTCGGGGAAGGTGTTGACGGCGACCACGAAGGGCACACCACGCTCCTCCAGGCGCCCCATGACGTCGAAGCTGACGTCGAGGCGGCGGGTGTCGACGAGTACCACCGCGCCGAGCGCGCCCTCGAACAGGCCGTTCCACAGGAACCAGAAGCGCTCCTGTCCGGGCGTGCCGAAGAGGTACAGCACCAGTTGGTCGGTGATGCTGATGCGGCCGAAGTCCATGGCCACCGTGGTGGCCGTCTTGGACGCGGAACCGTAGTTGTCGTCGACCCCGATGCCGGCCTGGGTCATCGTCTCCTCGGTGGTCAGCGGTCTGATCTCGCTGACCGAGCCGACCATGGTGGTCTTGCCGACCCCGAAGCCGCCCACGATGACGATCTTCACGGCGGCCTCGGCCGTGTGCGGCAGCCGGTCCTCCGTCCGCGGGCCCGGGATCGTGTCAGAGTTTTTGAAGTCCATGCATCACCGCTTCGAGGAGGTTTCGGTCGGCGACCTTCTGGCGGACGATCGGGGCGCGGGCCTGCACCAGTTCCGTCGCCAGCAGGTCGGTGAGCAGCACGGTCACCACACTGAACGGCAGGCCCAGATAGGCCGACAGCTCGGCTGCGGACAGGGGTGCGACGCACAGCCGCAGCAGGGCCGCCTGTTCCGGTGTGGCGGACACCGGCGGCTCGGCGCGGGCCACGATCAGGGTGACCAGGTCGATGTCGGCGCGCTCGCCGCTCCCCTCCCCGCCGATGACGAACAGCCGCTCGGGGTTGGGGGTCCCGTCGTCCTTGGACTGTGCGGCAGAGGTCGACGCGGCGGACGGCTCCTGTCCGGGGGATCGCCTCTGGCGTTGGGGAGGCGTCATACGGTCTGCCCGTTGCGCCGGGCCGGACTGGTGAGGTGGGGGCCGATCCGGGCGACCAGGTCGGCCATGCTGAGGCCCATCCGGCCGGGCTCGCAGCGGACGTCGGAGAGCACGGCGAGGTAGGCGTTGGGGCCGGCGGCCATCAGGTAGAAGTAGCCGCCGTTCATCTCGATGAGGACCATCTTCATCGCGCCGTCGCTGGTCGGGATCTCCTGGCTGACGGCGCTCGCCAGGCTCTGCAGTCCCGCGCAGGCCGCGGCGACCCGGTCGGCGGCGTCGGGGTCACCGGAGTAGCGGGCGATGCGCAGGCCGTCGGCGGAGAGCACCACGATCATCTCGATGCCCGGGACGCCGTCGTAGAGGTCCTGGAGCATCCAGTCGAACTTGCCTTGCTGCTCGATCACTTGAGGTTCCCCTCGTCGTCTGCCGGGGCGTGGGCCGGCTCGTTGCTGCTGGACTGCTGGTGGGCCTGAGTGCTGCCCGAGTGCTGCTTGAGGCCCTCCCAGAAGGCGCCGATGAAGTGCCCCGGCGGGAGCCCTTCGTCCTTCTTCGGCCCGGGTTCCGGGTCCGCGGCCACCGGCAAGCCGTTGCGGGCGCGCTCGGCGGCCAGGCGGGCCTCGCGCTCCGCGTCCTCCCGCTCCCACACCGCCTGTTCGGCGAGGCGCTGGCTGAGCGGCATCTTGACCCGGCTGCGGCGCTGCGGGAGTCCGCCCGCCGTCCACTCGGTCACCTCGGGAACGTCGTCCTCCAGCAGGACCGAGTCCGGGATACGAGGGCTGGTGGGGCGGCGCTTCTTGGGTGTGCGCTCGGGTCCGGGGAGGGCGTCCGGGCCCGGGTGGGGGATCGACGTCGCGCCGATGCCGTGGGCGAGTCCGACTCCGGGCTCGGTGGTCATCATCTTGCTGGGCACGATGAGGATGGCCCGGACGCCGCCGTACGCGGAGGCCCGCAGGGACACGTCCATGCCGTACTGCGTGCACAGCCGCCCCACCACGGACAGGCCGAGGCGCGGGTGGTGGGCGAGGTCCTGCACGTCGGTGCCGCGCTTGGCGTGCTCCAGCAGCCCCTCGATGCGGGCGCGGGACTCCTCGCTGAGGCTGACACCGGCGTCCTCGATCTCGATGCAGACACCGCTCTGCACCTCGGTCGCCGTGACGTGCACCTTCGCCCCCGGCGGCGAGTAGCGGGTGGCGTTGTCGAGGAGCTCGGCCGCGGCGTGGATGACCGGCTCGACCGCGGTGCCCTTGATGTTGACCTTGGCGATGGAGGCCAGGTTGATCCGGCGGTACTGGAGGATCCGGGACATGGCGCCGCGCAGCACGCTGTAGAGCGCCACCGGCTTGGGCCACTGGCGTCCGGGCCGGCCGCCGCCGATGACCGAGACCGAGTCGGCGAGGCGGCCGATCAGGGCCGTGCCGTGGTCGATGCGCAGGAGGTCGTCGAAGACCTCGGGGTTGCGCCCGTGGTCCTCCTCCATCTCGCGGAGTTCCTTGTTCTGCTGGTGGACGATCGCCTGGACGCGGCGGGCGATGTCGACGAAGGAACGCTCGGCGGATTCCCGCATGGAGTCCTGGTGGTCGACGATGTCGCACACCATCCGGATCATCCGGCGCTGGGGCTCACCGAGTTGGGTGTACGAGGGGTCGACCTCGCCGAGGCGGCGCATCACCTCTTCGGGCGTGCTCCCCCGGCGCATGAAGTCCAGGATATTGGGCAGGACTTCGCCGCCGAGACGGACCATCTCCTCGTGGTGGCTCGCGGCCCGGCGTTCCAGATACGCGCTGTGACGGGCGTGCTCGGCACGCAGGACCCGAAGCGCACGGCCGCGGCGTGCCGTTTCCGCCGCCGCGGCGATCACCAGCAGCGTGGCTACGGCACCGCACAGGCCGACGGCGAGCCGGGCCGGTTCCGCCACCGCGGCGACGGCGGCCCCGGTGACCGCGGCCATCAGTATCGCCGGCAACAACAGGGTCCGCGCGTAGGGAAGTTCACGGCGACCCGGAGGGGAATCAACACTCACCATGTAGGCCCTCTGAAGAACGAATCGACTGGGATGGGGGAGCTTGCAGTGGGGTATCTCTGGGAGTTGTCGGGATCTCCGGCGCATTGGGGAACAAGCGCGCGATTTCGCCTCAACTCGGTGCGCTGCGGGCGAGCTTAGTCCGGGCGGATCATCGCCATGTCATATTCAGCAAGCACCTGAAACGGGCACTTGGACTGGAGTAATCTCGGGCCTATTTACACACCGAGCAGCCATTCGAGCACAGTGAGTGATGGCGAATGGCCGTACGAAAATCACTCACTGCAACGAGGGAATGGGGCGCGGAAGGACACCCCGGAACGCGCAGTGGCCCGGCGGGTGTGCCGCCGGGCCACTGCGATACCGGGTCTAGCCCACGGACGAGTAGGCGACCACCCCGCGCAGCAGTTCGTCGACCGCCTTGCGCGCGTTCTTCGGGACCGTCGAGCCCGCGGCGGGCGCGGCCGCCGAGATCTGGCCGAGGACGTCGATGACCTGCTTGCACCAGCGCACGAAGTCACCGGCGGGCATCTCCACCTCGCGCAGCACCTCGTCGAGGCCCTTGCCGGACGCCCACATGTACGCGGCCCAGGCGAAGCCGAGGTCGGGCTCGCGCTGGCCGACGCCCTCGGTCTGGCTGATCCGGAAGTCCTCCTCCAGGGCGTCGAGGCGGCCCCAGATGCGGACCGTCTCACCGAGCGCGGCCTTCACCTTTCCCGAGGGCAGCTTCGGCGCCATCGCGTCGTCGGCGGCCCGGGACTCGTAGACCAGCGCGGAGACGCAGGCGGCGAGCTCGGCCGGGGCCAGGCCCTCCCAGACGCCCTCGCGCAGGCACTCGCTGGCGAGCAGGTCCAGCTCGCCGTAGAGCCGGGCGAGGCGCTTTCCGTGCTCGGTGACCTCGTCACCGCGCAGGTAGTCCAGCTCCGTCAGGAGCGCCACGATCCGGTCGAAGGTGCGGGCGATGGTGTTCGTCCGGCCTTCGATCCGGCGCTCCAGCTGGGAGGTGTCGCGCAGCAGCCGGTGGTAGCGCTCGGCCCAGCGGGCGTGGTCCTCGCGGTCGTCGCAGCCGTGGCAGGGGTGGGCGCGGATGTCCTTGCGCAGCCGGGCGATCTCCCGGTCGTCGGCGGCCTGGGAGCGCTTCTTGCGGGCCCTCTCCGGCGGGATGTGCCCGGCCTTGGTGCGCAGCGCGGAGGCGAGGTCGCGGCGGGACTGGGGCGAACGCGGGTTGAAGGTCTTCGGGATGCGCATTCGCTCCAGCGCCTCGACCGGGACCGGAAAGTCCATCGACGCCAGCCGCTTGACCTGCCGCTCGGCGGTCAGCACCAGCGGACGGGGCCCGTCGTGGTGCTCGAAGCCGCGGTGCCCGTTGGAGCGTCCGGCGGGCAGACCGGGGTCCAGCACCAGGGCGAGGCCCGCGTACTTGCCCGTCGGCACGTGGATGACGTCGCCCGGCTTCAGCTTCTCCAGCGCCACGGCGGCCTCGGCGCGACGCTGGTTGGCACCCTGCCGGGCCAGCTCGGTCTCCCGGTCCTTCAGCTCGCGGCGCAGCCGCGCGTACTCCTCGAAGTCGCCGAGGTGGCAGGTCATGGAGGCCTTGTAACCCTCCAGTCCCTCCTCGTTGCGCTGCACCTGCCGGGAGATGCCGACGACCGACTTGTCCGCCTGGAACTGCGCGAAGGAGGTCTCCAGCAGCTCCCGCGAACGGTGCCGGCCGAACTGCTCGACCAGGTTGACCGCCATGTTGTAGGACGGCTTGAAGCTGGAGCGCAGCGGGTACGTGCGCGTGCCGGCCAGTCCCGCGAGGTGCTCGGGGCTCATGCCGCGCTGCCACAGCACGACGGCGTGGCCCTCGACGTCGATACCGCGCCGGCCGGCCCGGCCGGTGAGCTGGGTGTACTCGCCGGGGGTGATGTCGGCGTGCTGCTCGCCGTTCCACTTGACGAGCTTCTCCAGCACCACCGAGCGGGCCGGCATGTTGATGCCGAGGGCGAGGGTCTCGGTGGCGAAGACGGCCTTGACCAGTCCGCGGACGAAGAGCTCCTCCACGACTTCCTTGAAGGTCGGCAGCATGCCCGCGTGGTGGGCGGCGATGCCCCGCTCCAGGCCCTCCAGCCACTCGTAGTAGCCCAGGACGTGCAGGTCCTCGGTCGGGATGGAGGACGTGCGCTCCTCGACGAGGGAGTGCACTCTTTGCCGCGCGTCCTCGTCGTTGAGCCGCAGCCCGGCGTACAGGCACTGCTGGACCGCTGCCTCGCAGGCGGCGCGGCTGAAGATGAAGGTGATCGCGGGCAGCAGCCCCTCGGCGTCGAGCCGCTCGATGACCTCGGGCCGGCCCGGTGTCCAGACCCGCGAGCGCTGTCTGCGCTCCCGCTCCCGGTCGGCCTCCTTCATGGCACGGCCGCGCCTGCGGTCCTGGTAGGACGGGCGGCTCGCCTCCATGCGCGCCATGCGCGTCAGGTCGGGGTTGACGGCCTTCCTGTGCCCCTCGCCCTCCTCGAACAGGTCGTACATCCGGCGTCCGGCCAGCACGTGCTGGAACAGCGGCACGGGCCGGTGCTCGGAGACGATCACCTGGGTGTCACCGCGCACGGTGTCGAGCCAGTCACCGAACTCCTCGGCGTTCGACACGGTCGCCGACAAGGACACCAGGGTCACGGATTCGGGTAGGTGGATGATCACTTCCTCCCACACGGCGCCGCGGAAGCGGTCGGAGAGGTAGTGCACCTCGTCCATGACCACGTATCCGAGGCCGAGGAGGGTCCGGGAGCCGGCGTAGAGCATGTTCCGCAGGACCTCGGTGGTCATCACGACCACGGGGGCGTCGGAGTTCACGCTGTTGTCGCCGGTGAGCAGGCCCACCTTGTCCGTGCCGTAGCGGCGGCACAGGTCGGCGTACTTCTGGTTCGACAGCGCCTTGATGGGTGTCGTGTAGAAGCACTTCCTGCCCTCCTGGAGGGCGAGGTGGACGGCGAACTCGCCGACGATCGTCTTGCCGGAGCCGGTGGGCGCGGCCACCAGTACGCCCTTGCCCGTCTCGAGTGCCTGACAGGCCTCGATCTGGAAGGGGTCGAGGCCGAAGTCGTACATCTCGCGGAAGGAGGCGAGCGCGGTGGCCTGCTCGGCAGCGCGTCGACGGGCTGCCGCGTACCGCTCGGCCGGTGAGAGATCCTCTGTCATCGTGCTTTCGAGCGTACCGGGCCGCACTGACAACAGGACGATCATTATCGGGATCGGTCCCGTGAGGGATCGCGGGGAGCTTCCGCCGCCCCGCCGGCCCTCAGGTCACGTCGTCGTAGCCGTTGACCCGGTCCTTCGTCGTCTGCTCGGGCAGGGCGCGGGCCGTGGTGACGGGTTCGATCTCGCCGATGTCGTCGGGCGTGAGGTCCAGCTCGGACGCCTCGTCGTCGTCGGGTTCCAGGGCCTCGCGGCGGGCTCTGCGACGGTCGTTCAGCAGGGAGATGGTGACCGCGGCGAAGTACAGCACCCAGATCGGTCCGGCCAGCATGATCATCGTCAGGGGGTCGGTGCTCGGCGTGGCGATGGCCGCGAACAGCGTGATGCCCATGATCATGGCGCGCCACCAGCCGAGCATCCGCTTGCCGGTCAGTATCCCGGTGAAGTTGAGCATCACCAGCAGCAGCGGCAGCTCGAAGGAGAGACCGAAGACGACCACCATGCGCGTGACGAGGTCGAGCAGCTCGTCCAGCGGCAGCAGGTTGTCGACGTCGCTCGGCGTGAACTCGATCAGCACCTTCGCCGAGGTGGGCAGCACCGCGTAGGCGAAGTAGGCGCCGACGAGGAAGAGCGGCGCACCGGTGGCGACGAACGCGTAGGCGTACTTCTTCTCGCTCTTGTGCAGGCCCGGGGCGACGAACGCCCACAGTTGGTAGAGCCAGACCGGGGAGGCCAGCACGATGCCGGCCGTCAGGGACACCTTCAGAGCCAGGGTGAAGGGGCCGAGCAGACCGTTGATGGTGATCTGCGCGCACGGCTCCGCGCCGGCCTCCGCCTGGGCCAGCTCGGCGAACGACTTCTCACAGCCGATCGAATCGAGGATCGGCTCGGTGAGGACGTTGATGATCTCCTGGTAGAAGAAAGCCGCGACCACAGTGACGGCGACGATGGCCAGCAGCGCCTTCGCGAGCCGGTTGCGGAGCTCACGAAGGTGCTCCGCGAGGGGCATCCGCCCCTCGGGGTCCCTCTCCTTGTTGCGGGCAGACTTCAGCAACCCACGTTCCCATCTCGTGCGGCGGGCCGGAGGTCACCGGCCCTGCGTCAGCGCTTGGTCGTGTCCGTCGGCTCGGTGACCGGCCGGGAGCTGGTCACATCACCGGGGGCGGCCTGGATGGTGCGCTGCGCCGCGGCCTGCTCGGGGTTGTTGGGCGGGTCGGCGGGAGCGGCGTCGTCGGACTTGCTCTCGCTCTTCATCGCCTTGGCCTCGCTCTTGAGGATGCGCGCCGACTTGCCGAGCGACCGCGCCATGTCCGGAAGCTTCTTCGCGCCGAACAGCAGGATGATGACGACGAGGATGAGAATGATCTCGGGGGCGCCGAGCCTTCCGAACATAAGTCTTTACCTTCTCACCGAGGCGGCTGGGTGGGGTGCTGTCCGACCGGCCGGACATATGTCCGATCGATCGTCTTGTGCAGCGATCGTAACGCTCAGGGGTAAACGTGAGGCAATCCCCGTGCGTACTCCCGTCCGCGACCGGGCCTCGTTTTCCGGGTCGCGACCAGCAGCGTACCTTCAGGGGCCTGTGGGGTGACAGGGCGAAGTGCCCCAAAACGCAACTCACACGGCTCCGCCGGGTCACACACGGAGATCCGCTGCGGCGTTCAGGCGTTCACAGCGTGTCCACGGCGCGTGCGGCGCTCGCGGTCGTGCGCTCCAGGTCCTCCGCCGCCCGGCTGATCCGGTCGGCCGAGTCCGCCACCTGCCGGCCCAGCCGCTCCGCCTCGACGAACACCTTCACGGCGAACACCGCGAGAACGACGAGACCCAGGAAACCCACGGCAACCGCAAACATCGGCCAGAACATGACGCCGAGCCTAGACCGTCCCGCGGGCCGGCCCCGAACGCCGGTCCGAACGCCGGTCCTAGACGGTGGAGTGCAGCCGCAGGGTCCGGACCCCGCCGCCGGTGAGCAGTTCCACGACCCGCTCCCCCGCCGGCTTGCGGACGGCGGACCCGCATTCGGGGCAGGTGAACGAGTAGAACGTCGTACGGCTCGTGGCCCCGATGGCGAGGCGCAGGGCGCTCGCGGCGAGCTCGAAGCGGCCCCGGCAGTCCGGGCAGCCCGCCTTGAACACGACCGGGACCACGCGGCGCATGCCGGCGAACGCGGACGCCGCCGTCATGCCCGGCGCACCTGGCCCCACGGGCTCGCTCACAGTCCCCGCTCCCGCCGGTCGTGGGACCCCGCGCCCGGCCCGCCGTGCGTGCCGGCCGCCTCGATCCCGTCGTACGCCGCCAGCGCCTCGCGGGCCGCCTGCCGGGCGCTGCCGGCGAGCTCGGCCGGGGAAACGATCCGGCCGTCACGCCCGAGCCGCAGCGCCAGCCGCCGCAGGGACGCGGGGTCGGGAGTGCGCAGGGTGATACGCAGCCCTCCGTCGGGAAGCTCGTCCGCGCTGTCGTGCGGGTAGTACTCAGCCACCCAGCGCCCGCCCGGGCCGACCTCCACGACGACCTCCGGGTCCTCCGCGGCGGGCTGTACCAGCCCCTCCGACAGGTCCCGCAGCTCCACCTCGGGCGGCGCGGACGGCTCGTCCAGGATGCGGATCTCGGCGACCCGGTCGAGACGGAAGGTGCGCCGGGCCTCGGAGCGGCGGCACCACGCCTCCACGTACGTGTGCCCGACGCTGACCAGGCGGATGGGGTCGATCTCGCGCTCGGTGACCTCGTCCCGGGCCGGTGAGTAGTAGCGGATCCACAGCCGGCGACGCTCCGAGATCGCCCGGTCGACGTCGGCGAAGACACCGCCCTCGGACTCGAAGGTGACGGACAGGCGCGAGCTGGCGCCCGCGGCCTCACCGGCCGAGGTCTCCACCTTGGCGGTCGCCCTCAGCAGGGCCTGCCGGTCGCTCTCGCGCAGGCCGGGCAGGGTCGCCACGGCCCGGGCGGCGACCAGCAGCGCGGTCGCCTCGTCGGCGGCGAGCCGCAGCGGCTCCGCGGCGTCCGCGCCGAGCGCGGCCGGGTTGTGCCACCAGATGCGCTCACCGTCAGTGTCGATGTCGAGCAGATCGCCGCCGCGGAAGCTGGTGCCGCACATGGGCAGCACGTCGAGGTCGGAGACCAGCTCGTCCTCGGAGATGCCGAAGGCGCGCGCCACGTCCTCGACGCGGGCACCCGGACGCTCCCGGAGGTACGTCACCAGGGACAGCATCCGTCGGGTCTGGTCGATGGCGTTCACGGGCCTGACCGGTTTGCCTGCCACTGTTGTTCCCGCTCCCCCTCAGCCCTTGGCCACGGCACGCAGCCGGTCCACCACGTCCGCACGCAACTCCGCGGGCTCCAGCACCACCACGTCCGGCCCGAACTCGACCAGCCAGGCGTCCAGGCCGTGCCCGTACGGAATCTCCAACTCGTCCCAGCCGTCACCGAGTTCCCGCACCCCGGTGGCCTTCGCCCGAAGGGGGTACCCCGCGCCCGTACGCAGCCGGATCAGCGCGGAACGGTCGGCGGTCTCCCCCGCCCAGCTCGCCACCGTCTCACGGACGGTGACGACGTCGGGCACGGGAGCGGTGAACCGGGCGCCGCGCGAGCGCACCTTCCCCGTGATCCGGGACAGCCGGAAGACCCGCTCGGCACCACGGTCACGGTCGAAGCCGGCCAGGTACCAGTGACCGCGCCAGCACTCCAGCGCCCACGGCTCGACGTGCCGGGGCTCGGGCTGGGCGGCGTTGGCCTTGCGGTACTCGAAGAGGACCGGCCTGCGGTCGCGGCAGGCGAGCATCAGCGGCTCGAACGCGGCCTCGTGCACGGGGATGCGCGGCTCCAGCGCACTGTGCGCCTCGTACGGGTCGACGTCCTCGGGCAGTCCGGCCGCGCGCAGCTTCTGCAGCGCGCCGCTCGCGGCGCCGGCCAGACGGGCCTGCTGCCACACCTTCGCGGCGAGCCCGAGCGCGGCCGCCTCCTCGGCGTCCAGAGTGATGGGCGGCAGGCGGTTGCTGTCACGGCGGGCCAGATAGCCGACCTCACCGTCGAGGCTCTCGACGGTCTCGATGACCAGCCCGAGTTCCCGCAGGTCGTCCTTGTCCCGCTCGAACATGCGGTTGAAGGAGTCGTCGGAGCCCGCCTCGAGGTAGGCCTCGATGGACTCGCGCAGCTCGCGCTTGCTGAGTGGCCGCCGCGTCCCGAGCAGACACAGCGCCAGGTTCATCAGCCGCTCGGCCTTGGCAATGGCCATCGACGCCCTTCTCCCTATGGTGCTTACGACGGATGACCGTACCGCCCCGCGGTGGCCCGGCAAAAGCCGAGGGCCCACGCCCGGACAGGCATGGACCCTCGATGACCGGCTCCGATCGGACTTCGATCAGACTCCGAGCAGGTCGATCACGAAGATCAGCGTCTCGCCGGGCTGGATGGCCGGGGTCGGGCTCTGGTCACCGTAGGCGAGGTGGGCCGGGATGGTCACCTGACGGCGGCCGCCGACCTTCATCCCCCGCACACCCTGGTCCATGCCCGCGATGACGCGGCCGCCACCGAGCTGGAAGCGGAACGTCGTACCGCGGTTCCAGCTGGCGTCGAACTCCTCGCCCGTGCTGAAGGCGACCCCCACGTAGTGCACGTTGACGGTCTGACCCGCCTGCGCCACGGCGCCGTCGCCCTCCCAGATGTCCTTGATCTCGAGGTCCGCCGGGGGCTCCCCGCCCGGGAAGTCGACCTCGGGCTTGTCGATGCTCACGTGTTCAGCTCCTGCTTGTCTGCGAAAAGGCAACGGCCCAAGTCTTACATTTCCCGGGCGTCACATCGTCGCCAGGATGTCGACGGAGAAGACCAGCGTGGAGTCCTTCTCGATGCCGCTGCCCTGCGGCGGGCTGTCGCCGTATCCCAGGTCCGGCGGGATGACGATGAGGACGCGGCTGCCGACCTTCTTGCCGGTCAGTCCCTGCGCCCAGCCCTTGACGACCTGCTCGAGCGAGAACGACGTCAGCTGCTTCCTGCCGTACGTCGAGTCGAATTCCTTGCCACCGTCCCACACCACACCCTTGTACTGCACGAGCACGCTGTCCTGGGCGCCGACCTCCGCGCCGTCGCCCTCCAGGACGTACTCCGCGACGAGCTTCTTCGGCGCGTCGGCCTTGGGCACGTCGATGGCGGGCGCCTTGCCGTCGGTGTTGGTGCCGACCTTGGGCAGGTCGGCGTCGCCCTGGGGGACTTCCTTCCCCTTGGCGGAGCTCCTGGCGTTGAAGGTGTCCCGCACGTCGACCACGAACACCAGCGTGTCGGAGCCCTTGATGCCCGCCTGCTCGTTGCCCTGCTCGCCGTACCCCCAGGTGGGCGGCACGGAGAACTCGACGCGGCTGCCGGCCTTCTTCCCCGTGAGCGCGTACCGCCAGCCGTCGATGATGCTGCCCTGGGCGAGCTGGATGACCAGCGGGGTCTTGCGGTCGTAGGAGTTGTCGAAGACCTTCGCGCTGTCCCAGACCTGGCCCAGGTAGTTCACCGACACGAAGTCGTTCTCGGCGACGGCCTTGCCGCCACCGGCGATGACCGTCTTCACCGCGAGGTCCTTGGAGGGCTCGCCACTGCCCTTGGCGACGGTCGGCTTCTCGTCGAACTTCGTCCCCGCTGTGATCGCCGGCAGCGGACCGTCGACGATCTTCGGCGCCGGCGGTCCGGACGTGGCCGACGCCTCAGGCGTCGCACTGTCGCCGGCGTTGCTCGAGCCGGAGTCCTCGTCACCGCAAGCGGCGAGGGTGGCCAGTCCGGCTGGGACTGCGATGAGAAGTGAGCGTCGGCGCACGGTGGGGGCCTCGTATCGGTATCGGTCGGTCCTGCTTGACGAAGTGCGCGCAACTCTACGGCGTGAGAAGGGCACCGTACGGCTAACGTACGGTGCCCGTGTGGCGTTCCGCCGTTCGTGCGGAACGCGTGCCTCACCTCGTCCGGCTCACATTCCGGCGATCAGCTTCTCCACCCGGTCGTCCACCGAACGGAACGGGTCCTTGCACAACACGGTGCGCTGCGCCTGGTCGTTGAGCTTCAGGTGGACCCAGTCGACGGTGAAGTCCCGGCGCTGCTCCTGGGCCCGCCGGATGAAGTCGCCACGCAGCCGGGCCCGAGTGGTCTGCGGCGGAACAGACTTGCCCTCGAAGATCTTCAGGTCGTTCGCGACCCGGGCGGCCTGCCCCTTCTTCTCGAGCAGGTAGTACAGGCCACGACGGCGGTGGATGTCGTGGTAGGCGAGGTCTATCTGCGCCACCCGCGGGTGCGACATGGTCATGTTGTGCTTGGCCCGGTACCGCTCCAGGAGCTTGTACTTCATGACCCAGTCGATCTCGGTGTCGATCCGGTCGAGGTCCTCGGCCTCGATCGCGTCCAGCGTCCGGCCCCACAGCTCCAGCACGCGCTCGACGGTGCCGGTGCGGATACCGCGACGCTCGCAGAAGTCCACCGCCTTCTCGTAGTACTCCCGCTGCACCTCCAGCGCGGACGCCTCCCGACCGCTCGCCAGGCGCACCTTGCGCCGCCCGGTGATGTCGTGACTCACCTCGCGGATCGCACGGATCGGGTTCTCCAGGGTGAGGTCACGCATCACCGTGCCCGCCTCGATCATGCGCAGCACCAGGTCGGTGGCGCCGACCTTGAGCAGCATGGTCGTCTCGGACATGTTCGAGTCGCCCACGATGACGTGCAGACGCCGGTAACGCTCGGCGTCGGCATGCGGCTCGTCGCGCGTGTTGATGATGGGCCGGGAGCGGGTGGTCGCCGAGGAGACGCCCTCCCAGATGTGCTCGGCCCGCTGGCTGACGCAGTACACGGCACCGCGCGGCGTCTGCAGCACCTTGCCGGCACCGCACAGCAACTGCCTCGTCACCAGGAACGGAATGAGGATGTCCGCGAGCCGGGAGAACTCCCCGTGCCGGGCCACGAGGTAATTCTCGTGACAGCCGTAGGAGTTGCCCGCGGAGTCGGTGTTGTTCTTGAAGAGGTAGACGTCGCCCGCGATTCCCTCCTCGTGCAGGCGTCGTTCGGCGTCCACCAGGAGTCCTTCGAGAATGCGCTCGCCCGCCTTGTCGTGGGTGACGAGTTCGATCACGTTGTCACATTCGGGTGTGGCGTATTCCGGATGCGATCCCACGTCGAGATAGAGGCGGGCCCCGTTGCGCAGGAAGACATTGCTGCTGCGGCCCCATGACACGACACGGCGGAAGAGGTACCGCGCCACCTCGTCAGGCGACAGGCGGCGCTGTCCCCTGAACGTGCACGTGACGCCGTACTCGTTCTCCAGCCCGAAAATGCGGCGGTCCATGACTGAACATTACGCCTGATGACCCGAACTGAAACGGGGTTCGACGGCACGGTTCGGATCATTTTCCGATGAAGCCGCAACCACCGCCTGCCGGGCGGGAGCTGCGAGGACCCGCCCGGTGCAGGCCAGGACGAGCAAGGACACCAGTCCGGCCGCCCCGGGCACGGCGAACCCCCACAGCGCCCCACCGTGCTCCACGACAGGCCCCGCGAGGCCCGTCCCCACCGAGGCCCCCACCGTGAACGTCGTCACCAGCCACGAGAACGCCTCCGTCACCGTCCCCCGCGGCGCGTGCAGATCGACCAGGACGAACGCGCAGGCGATGCACGGCGCCAGGAAGACCCCCGCGAGCACGGTGAGCAGCACCATGGCCACCACGCCCGGCATCAGCGTCAACGGCAGGTAACACACCGCCAGCAGGGCCACCAGGACCCGCAGTCGCCGCGCGGGATCACCGGCCCACCGCCGGGCCCCGTACACGGCTCCGCCGATCAGCGCGCCAAGCCCCAGAGCGGCCATCAGCCATCCGTAGACGGCGTCCCCGCCATGCTCGTCGGCATACGGCACGGACGCGACGGTGATGGACCCGAGCGCCATCCCGATGAACAGGAAGGCGCCCAGCAGCGCCAGCAGCCCGGACGAACGCAACGCGCCCAGCCAGTGCGCCTCGCGCGGCGCCGACCGCCACGCGCGCGAGGGCGGCGACACCACCACGGACAAGGCCCCCAGCACACCCACCGCGTTCAGCACCAGCAGGGCCACCAGCGGCGACCAGAGCGACACGCACACCGTCACGAGCAGCGGCCCGACGGTGAACATGACCTCCTGCGCGATGGCGTCCATGGCGTACGCCGTGTGCACCTGGTCCTCCTTGCGGAGCACACTCGGCCACAGCGCCCGCAGCCCGCCCTCCAGCGGGGGCGTGAACAGCCCCGCGGCTACCACGGCCGCGTAGGCGAGCGCGACCGTCCCGGTGCCCGCGAAGGCGAACACCGCCATGGCCAGCGCCGACAGGACGGCCGCCGGCAACTGCACGCGCGGCTGCCCACGCAGGTCCACGAGCCGCCCCAGCACAGGCTGCCCCACGGCGTTGGCGACCCCGTACACCGCGGCCAGTGCCCCCGCGAGGCTGTACGAGCCGCCCTCGGCCCGCACGAACAGCACGATCGCGATCGGCGCGGTGGCGTTGGGCAGCCGCCCCACGAGCGTGCCGACGAGCAGCCGGACGGCATGCCTCGCCCGGAGAATGTCCAGGTACCCGGCGGCCACGACCCACCCCTTCCTCTGAACCAACCAACGAGGTTTTACGTATAACTTTCCGCGCCATACGTACCATGTCGCCTGTTCACGAGTCCAGACGAAAGCGCAGGCGAACGGTGGCACGAGGCAGCACCCGCCCCACGAGCCGGGACGTCGCCCAGGCCGCCGGCGTCTCCCAGGCAGCGGTCTCCCTCGTCCTCGGCGAGAAATGGCGCGGCCGCGTGTCGGAACCCACGGCGCAGCGGGTCCGGGAGGCCGCGCACGAACTCGGCTACCGCCCCAACCTCGCCGCCCGCAACCTCCGCCTCGGCCGCACCCGCACGGTGCTGCTGGTCGTCCCCGCCCTGACCACGGAGTTCTTCGCGGAGGTCTACACAGGCGCCGCGCGAGTCGCCGCCGAGCACGGCTTCGGCGTGGTCCTCTACCCCTCGCCCGAGGGCGTGGGCCCGGCCCGGGACCCCTTCGCCTCCGCCCAGGCCGCCCTGGACGGCGTCATCGCCTCCTCCATGGCGGCCGACGCGCTCACCGCGATCCGGGGCGACCAGCTCCCCCTGGTCATGCTGGACAGCGACCCCCAGGGCAGTCTCGGCGCCGCGACCGTCAACCTGGACATCGCCGACGGCATCCGCCAGGTCGCGGAGCACCTGCTGTCCCTCGGCCACCGCCGCTTCCTCCACCTCGCGGCGGACGTCCCCTCCTGGACCTTCGACGTACGTGCCCGGGAACTCTCGGCACGACTGGCCGCCGTCCCCGGCACCGACCTGCGCACCGCCTCCGCCCCCATCTCGATCGAGGGCGCGCTGACCGCCACGGAGACCGCACTCGCCGCACCCGGCCCCCGGCCCACGGCACTGGTCTGCGACGACGACAAACTCGCGGCCGGCGCCTACAAGGCCGCCCGGCGAGCAGGCCTCCGCATCCCCGACGACCTCTCGATCACCGGCCTCGACGACCTCGGCCTCGCCACGGCCATCGACCCAGAGCTGACGACCGTACGCCTGGACGCGGAACTCTTCGGTGAACGCGGCATGCGGGCCCTGCTCGCGGTCATGGAAGGGCAGCCGCCCGAGGAGGGCGACATCCCGGTCCACCTGGTCGCACGAGGCTCCACGGCGCCTCCACCGGAAAACTGAACGACGCCGGGGCCCATGGCACCCGGCGCCGCTCGAAGGATCTCGCGCAGCGGCTGCCCGCTACTCCTCGCCCTCGTCCCCGTCCTCGTCCGGCAGGGACAGGTCTTCGGCTCCCGCTCCCGCATCCAGCAGCCGCGACAGCTGACCGCCCACGATCCGCTTGAACTTGCGCTTCTGCGGACGCGTACGGTCCAGCACCGCGACCTCCAGCCGCTCCGCCGGAATCTCCCGCTCGCTGCCGTTCGTGTCACGGGACAGCGCCTGCACCGCCAGCTTCAGCGCCTCGGCCAGCGTCATGCCGTCCCGGTGCCGCTGGTCCAGGTACCCGCTGATCTGCTCGGCATTGCCCCCGACCGCGACCGAACCGTGCTCGTCCACGATCGAGCCGTCATGCGGCAGCCGGTAGATCTGGTCACCGTCGGCACTGTCGCCGACCTCCGCGACGACCAGCTCCACCTCGTACGGCTTCTCGGCCTGACTGGAGAAGATCGTGCCCAGCGTCTGCGCGTAGACGTTGGCCAGGCCCCGGGCCGTCACATCGTCCCTGTCGTACGTGTAGCCGCGCAGGTCGGCGTAGCGCACGCCGCCGATCCGCAGGTTCTCGTACTCGTTGTACTTACCGGCGGCCGCGAAGCCGATCCGGTCGTAGATCTCACTGAACTTGTGCAGCGCACGGGACGGGTTCTCGCCGACGAACACGATGCCGTCGGCGTACTGCAGCACGACCAGGCTGCGGCCACGGGCGATGCCCTTGCGGGCGTACTCCGCCCGGTCCGCCATCGCCTGCTGGGGTGAGACATAGAACGGCGTCGACACCGGTTATCCATCCCTTTCTGGAGAAGTCACTGAACCACCTGACAACACGACCGACATCGCCCGCTACAGCAGCGCGGCCCGCGGGCCCTCGGGCTGCTCGAGCCGCCGCTCCAGCACCGCGCGGGCGAGCTCCGCACCCTCGTCGTCGCTCAGCCGGCGGAAGCCGTCCTCGGTGATCACAGTGATGATCGGGTAGATCCGGCGCGCGACATCGGGACCACCGGTCGCCGAGTCGTCGTCCGCCGCGTCGTACAGCGCCTGGACCACGAGCGTCGTGGCCTGCTCCTCGGTCAGGTCCTCACGGAACAGCTTCTTCATCGCACCACGGGCGAAGATCGACCCCGACCCGGTGGTCGCGTAGCTCTGCTCCTCGGAGCGCCCGCCCGTCACGTCGTACGAGAAGATCCGGCCCCGGCCCCGGTCCACGTCGTACCCGGCGAACAGCGGCACCACGGCCAGCCCCTGCATCGCCATGCCCAGGTTGGACCGGATCATCGTGGACAGGCGGTTCGCCTTGCCCTCCAGGGACAGCTGCGCGCCCTCGACCTTCTCGAAGTGCTCCAGCTCCAGCTGGAACAGCTTCACCATCTCCACGGCCAGACCCGCCGTACCGGCGATGCCCACCGCCGAGTACTCGTCCGCCGGGAAGACCTTCTCGATGTCCCGCTGGGCGATCATGTTGCCCATGGTGGCCCGCCGGTCACCGGCGAGAACGACACCGCCGGGGAACGTCACCGCCACGATCGTGGTGCCGTGCGGCGCCTCGACGACACCCTGCACCGGCGGCAGCTGCCGGTTGCCCGGGAGCATCTCCGGCTGGTGCTCACCGAGGAAGTCCATGAAGGATGAGGACCCGGGCGTCAGGAAGGCAGCTGGTAGACGCCCGGTGCTACGAGTGTTGGCTTCCACGCGATTCCCTCCACGTAAGCGGCAGCCCGCCTTATGGCATCGGGCCGATCCTTGAACTGCCCCAGGGCTGCGTTGCAGCTGAAGCACAGTACGCCACGGACCCTACCCGTCTCGTGGCAGTGATCCACATGTGCGGCGGGAGCCGCGAGACATATGCAGCAGACGCCGCCTTGACTTGCGATCAGGGCATCACGTTCTGCTTCAGTGATGCCGTACTGGCGCTTCAGATGGCCTGCTCGGCCCTGCGCCGCTTTACAGGACTTGCAGAGCGTTGCCAGACCGTCGGAAGCTGTGCGGTTCCGTGTCCACTCGCTGTGTGGTTTGATCTCGCCGCATGTTCGGCAGAGCTTGTGGCCCTCGGGCACGTCCACTCGCGGGCGGACACCGCGCCCCTTGGCCACCTGGCGTTCTTGGTGATAGGTCGCGGCACACTCTCGGCAGTAGGCCTGCAACCCGTCACGCATCGCCTTGTTCCGCGCAAACGCTGCCCGCGGCTTGTGCTCCTTGCACCGCGAGCAACGCTTAGCAGCCTCTTCGATCGACAAGCACACCCCCCGCTGCCACCTTCATTTCGAAGGCTACTCGCCGCCCTTTTGAACAAACGAGCGAACGAAATCCTCTGCGTTCTCCTCCAAGACATCGTCGATTTCGTCCAGGACGGAGTCCACGTCGTCGTTCAGCTTCTCCTGGCGCTCCTTGAGGTCCTCGGAAGCCTGCGCGTCCTGCGCCTGCTCCTCGACCTCCTCGGTGGAACGTGTGGCCTTCTGCTGGCCGCCGCCGGTGTCCTTGGTCGCCATAACCCTCACCCCGCTCGGTTCGCCCGACACAGTTGCTCGGTCAAGATCAGACCCTACAAGCCGGGTCCGACATCGGCCCCGCGTTTCTCCAACGAACGGGGGCCATCTCGATGGTTCCCGGACCGGGTGGGTTTCCACCCTGTCCGGCGGTCTCCTCCGTGTACCCGCTCGGCCCGCCTACCCGCCGGCCAGGACCTTGACCAGGTCTTCCGCGGTGCGGCAGCGGTCCAGGAGCTCCTTGACGTGATTACGCGTTCCGCGAAGCGGTTCCAGGGTTGGCACCCGCTGAAGCGAGTCCCGGCCCGGCAGATCGAAGATCACCGAGTCCCAGGAGGCCGCCGCGACGTCGTCCGCGTACTGCTCCAGACAGCGTCCGCGGAAGTACGCGCGGGTGTCCTCCGGCGGCTTCGTACGGGCCCGCTCGACCTCCGTCTCGTCCAGCAGCCGCTTGATGCGGCCACGGTCCACCAGTCGGTTGTACAGGCCCTTGTCGGGCCGCACGTCGGCGTACTGGAGGTCCACGAGGTGCAGCCGGGCCGCGTCCCAGTCCAGGTCGTCGCGGCGCCGGTAGCCCTCCATGAGCTCCCGCTTGGCGACCCAGTCCAGCTCGCCGGCCAGGCTCATCGGATCGTTCTCGAGCCGGTTGAGGGTGTCCTCCCAGCGGCCGAGAACGTCCTTGGTCTGGTCGTCGGCGTCCGCGCCGTACCGTTCCTCCACATATTTGCGTGCCAGCTCGTAGTACTCCATCTGGAGCTGGACCGCTGTGAGCGTGCGCCCGCTGCGCAGGGTGACCAGACGCTTCAGGGACGGGTCGTGCGAGACGTGGTGCAGGGTGCGGACGGGCTGGTCCACGGCCAGGTCGACCGCGATGAACCCGTCCTCGATCATCGAGAGCACCAGGGCCGTGGTGCCCAGTTTCAGATAGGTCGAGATCTCGGACAGGTTCGCGTCGCCGATGATCACATGGAGGCGCCGGTACTTCTCGGCGTCCGCGTGCGGTTCGTCCCGCGTGTTGATGATGGGCCGCTTGAGTGTCGTCTCCAGGCCCACCTCGACCTCGAAGTAGTCCGCGCGCTGGCTGAGCTGGAAGCCGTGTTCGTGGCCGTCCTGGCCGATGCCGACGCGGCCGGCGCCGGTGAAGACCTGGCGGGAGACGAAGAAGGGCGTCAGGTGGCGCACGATGTCCGAGAAGGCGGTCTCGCGCTTCATCAGGTAGTTCTCGTGCGTGCCGTAGGAGGCGCCCTTGTTGTCGGTGTTGTTCTTGTAGAGGTGGATGGGCTGGGCACCGGGCAGCTGGGCGGCGCGTTCGGCGGCTTCGGCCATGATCCGCTCGCCGGCCTTGTCCCACAGGACGGCGTCCCGTGGGTTGGTGACCTCCGGAGCGCTGTATTCGGGGTGGGCGTGGTCGACGTAGAGGCGTGCTCCGTTGGTGAGGATCACGTTGGCGAGGCCGATGTCCTCGTCGGTGAGCTGGCTGGAGTCGGCGGCCTCGCGGGCGAGGTCGAAGCCTCGCGCGTCTCGCAGCGGGTTCTCCTCCTCGAAGTCCCAGCGGGCCCGGCGGGCCCGGTGCATCGCCGCCGCGTAGGCGTTGACGATCTGGGATGAGGTGAGCATGGCATTGGCGTTCGGGTGGCCGGGGACGGAGATTCCGTACTCCGTCTCGATGCCCATTACTCGCCGTACGGTCATGCGGCCCTCCTTGCCCGGCGGTGCCCGTCGTGGGCGCCGCTCAAGTACCGCTGGCGCTCCGATGCGTGTGCGGTGCCCGTCCCCGCACTGCGCGACTCGGCGGTATGGAAGAGCCTAGAACGCCTTTGCGCTGGTGGGGAGATCATTTGCGGCATTGCCTTGCTCCAGTCGGGGCTCCGGAAAACAGTCGGCTGCGGGTACCCGCTGAGGGGACCCGCAGCCGCCCCGCCTTTTACAGGTATTGACCGGTGTTGGCCACCGTGTCGATGGAGCGTCCGGTGTCGGCGCCCTGCTTTCCGGTGACGAGCGTACGGATGTACACGATCCGTTCGCCCTTCTTTCCGGAGATGCGGGCCCAGTCGTCCGGGTTGGTGGTGTTGGGCAGGTCCTCGTTCTCCTTGAACTCGTCCACGCAGGCCTGGAGGAGGTGGGAGACGCGGAGGCCTTTCTGGTTCTTCTCGAGGAAGTCCTTGATCGCCATTTTCTTGGCGCGGCCCACGATGTTCTCGATCATGGCGCCGGAATTGAAGTCCTTGAAATAGAGGACTTCCTTGTCGCCGTTGGCGTAGGTGACCTCGAGGAAGCGGTTCTCCTCGGATTCGGCGTACATCTGTTCCACCGCCGTCTGGATCATGCTCTGGACGGTGGCTGCCCTGTCCTTCTCGTGCTCCGTGAGGTCGTCCACGTGGAGCGGGAGGCGTTCGGTGAGGTACTTGCCGAAGATGTCCTTGGCCGCCTCGGCGTCCGGGCGCTCGATCTTGATCTTCACGTCGAGCCGGCCGGGCCGCAGGATGGCGGGGTCGATCATGTCCTCGCGGTTGGAGGCGCCGATCACGACCACGTTCTGCAGGCCCTCCACGCCGTCGATCTCGGCGAGCAGCTGCGGGACGATGGTGTTCTCCACGTCCGAGCTGACGCCGGAGCCGCGGGTGCGGAAGAGGGATTCCATCTCGTCGAAGAAGACGATGACGGGGGTGCCCTCGCTGGCCTTCTCACGGGCACGCTGGAAGACCAGGCGGATCTGCCGCTCGGTCTCGCCGACGTACTTGTTGAGGAGTTCGGGGCCCTTGATGTTGAGGAAGAAGCTCTTGCCGGCGGCCTGGCCGGTCACCTCGGCGACCTTCTTGGCCAGTGAGTTGGCGACCGCTTTGGCGATGAGCGTCTTGCCGCATCCGGGGGGCCCGTAGAGCAGGACGCCCTTGGGGGGACGCAGCTCGTGCTCCCGGAAGAGGTCGGGGTAGAGATAGGGGAGCTCGACGGCGTCGCGGATGGCTTCGATCTGTCCGCCGAGGCCGCCGATCTGTTCGTAGCCGATGTCGGGGACTTCTTCGAGGACGAGTTCCTCGACCTCGCTCTTGGGGACGACCTCGTAGACGTATCCGGAGCGGGGTTCGAGCAGGAGGGCGTCGCCGGCGCGGATGTTGATGCCGCGCAGTGGCTCCGCGAGCCGTACCACCCTCTCCTCGTCGGTGTGTCCGAGCACCAGGGCTCGTTCGCCGTCCTCCAGGATCTCCTTGAGGGTGACGATGTCGCCGACGCTCTCGTACTCCATGGCCTCGACCACGTTGAGTGCTTCGTTGAGCATCACCTCCTGGCCGCGTCGGAGCTCGTCGAGCTCGACGCTCGGGCTGACGTTCACCCGGAGTTTGCGGCCGCCGGTGAAGATGTCGGCGGTGCCGTCCTCGTTCGCCTGCAGGAAGACACCGAAGCCTGCCGGTGGCTGGGCCAGCCGGTCGACTTCCTCTTTGAGTGCCACGATCTGGTCGCGGGCCTCGCGGAGTGTGCCGGCGAGTCGTTCGTTCTGGGCGGACACGCCGGCCAGATTGGTCTGCAGCTCGACAATCCGCTCTTCGAGAATCCTCGTGTGCCGCGGAGATTCGGCGAGCTTGCGTCGCAGGACGGCGATCTCCTGCTCAAGGTAGGCCACCTGCCCGGCCGGGTCCTCGGACCCGCGTCCCGGGCGGATGCCGCGGTTCATGTCGTCGTCGTGGGCTGCCACGGTCCTCACCTCCTCCAAGGGGAGCTGGACGCTTCCAGACCCTACCTGGGTGGGTGTCGATTGAAACCCCTAGATCACAAAGACTGTCGGGGTGTGTCCGATCTTCACCCTTGCGCTCTCCCTCACGCCAGGGGAATACCCACGGAACGTGAGTGGAACCCAGCCGGAGGTAGGGTCGAAGTGTTCAACACCCGTCAGAGCTGGCCGGATTCCCGAACGGCTCGACGCAGGAAACGGCAGGAGAGATGACTGTGCAGCAGGAGGCCGGAGTCGACGGCGAGGCACTGGAGGTCTGGATCGACCAGGACCTGTGTACCGGCGACGGTATCTGCGCGCAGTACGCGCCTGAGGTGTTCGAGCTGGACATCGACGGTCTGGCCTACGTCAAGGGAGCGGACGACGAGCTTCTCCAGGCCGCTGGTGCGACAACGCCCGTGCCGCTGCCGCTTCTCGCGGACGTGGTCGACTCCGCGAAGGAGTGTCCGGGTGAGTGCATTCACGTACGTCGCGTTTCGGACAGGGCCGAGGTCTACGGCCCCGACGCAGAGTGATCGAAATGTGACTTAATCCGCACGCTCCGTGACCATTGTCGGACGCTGTCTGAATGTGTCGCCCCGTCCGTCGCAGGGCCACGGCTCAAACGGTGCGCGCCTGGGACGGCATGTCGCGGACGAACGCGCCGTTCTGCCACTGCCACTTCGCGTCGTCCGTGACGTCGGGACAGCAACTGGGCACGTCGGCCGACGAGTAGCCGAGGAGCGTCGCGTGGACGGCGCCGCCGCGTACCGCGAAGTCGGTGACCGTCCGGCGGTCCCGCGGGTTCACGAGGGTGGCCACCACGCGGGGCTTGCCGCCGTCGGCGTCCCGCGTGATGACGTACACCCCGTCGGGCGGGGTGCCCATGGGTGCGTCGCAGTGCACGACGGCCACCGTCTCGGGCCGGCCGTCGCGGTCGAGGTCGCCGGAGGCCTTCTTCTGCACCACCGCCTCGACCGGACCGCATTCCAGGGGGAAGGTGACGGCCGCCGGATCGGGCGGCGCGATGTGCGCGGGGGCGTTCTTGGGCTCGGGGGCGGCGGTCTGGGCGGCCGTGGCGGCGTCGGGCCGCAGGACCGAGGACAGGGCGACCACTGCGGCGAGGGCCGTGGCGGTGGCGACCCAGTGGATCGGACGGGTGTGCGTGTGTGACAGGTCCGGAACGGCGGGGTGCTGCACGAGGAGTGTCTCCTGTGAGGGCTGTGCCGGCGGGGGGGTGGCCAGCATCGTGCCACACGTCACAGTGCGGGGGAACGGCGGGGTGGGTACTTGGCCGGGCTGTGTCGCCCCGTACCGCGTCGCCGGGCCAACACGACGGCGCCGGGGGGGGGGGGGGGGGGGGGGGGGGGGGGGGGGGGGGCCGCCCCCCCCCGCGGGGGGGGGGGGGGGGGGGGGGGGGGGGGCCGGGCCGCCGCCCCCCCCGCGGGGGGGGGGGGGGGGGCCGCGGGG